>NZ_JAIUHP010000019.1:0-98168 GCF_020165175.1 Mesorhizobium sp. CA16 | reverse complement strand
GTGGTCGGCAAGGCCGAGATCGGCGCCGCCTGGTCCAAGCGCTCCAACGAGGGCCGCGACTATCTCGGGCTCAAGCTCGACGACCCGAGCTTCACCGCTCCGATCTACGCCAACCTCTTCGCCGACGAGGAAGGCGAGGGCCACAGCCTCATCTGGTCCCGACCCAACCGCCGCAATAGCGAGTGACCTGGAAGACGCCCCGCCCGGCACCGGGCGGGGCATCTCCTGATGGCGCGGAAACGTTCCGCGGCGCCGGTGTATCTGACCGAGGTTCCGGTTACCGGGTGCGCGGCTTGATGCGCATACCTCCGATCGACGCATGCGCCGGGCCACCGCCTAAGGTCTCTCAGCGGTGCGAAATAGCGCCCCTCAATTGCGCACCTGATCATCGTGCCCTTGCTCCTCCATCCTGGCCATCGATCGCCGTTCAACCGCAACGGCCGGAAGGAGAAACCTCATGAACGCCGACGCCGCGCCACTGCCGCCGCGCTACCTGCGCACTTCTGAAGCCGCGCATTTCCTCAGTCTCTCGGCGCGCACGCTTGAGAAACATCGCACCTACGGCACCGGGCCTGCCTATCGCAAGCTCGGCGGCCGCGTCGTCTACGCAGTCGACGACCTCCAGCTCTGGGTTCAGCGCGGCGCGATGACATCGACGTCCGATCCGCATGGCTCGGTGCTGCCCGCCAAGCCACAGGCCGCCCGCCTGATCCCCTATGCCGGGCGCGAAAGGCGCTGAGCCGCTGATCCCCCCAATGTCGGCACGACCACTCCCACCATTGGAGCGCGAACAGCTCGATCTGTTCCAGGCGCTGCCGGGCGTGGTCGCGCCACGCGATGCGCAGGACCTCATGGCCTATCCCTTCTTCTCCCTCGCCAAATCCAGGCGCATCGCGCCGATCGACTTTCACGCCGGCGATGTGGCAATTCGTGTCGAAGCGATGCCCGATCACGGCATGGCGACGATCTGGGATGCCGATATCCTGATCTGGGCCGCTAGCCAGATCGTCAGCGCGCGGGACGCCGGATTGCGCACATCGCGCCTGATGGCCGCGACGCCATACGATATGCTTACCTTCATCGGCCGCGGCGTCTCCAAGCGAGACTACCTGCGCCTCAAGGCGGCGCTCGATCGCCTGCAGTCGACAAGCGTCGTCACCTCCATCCGCCAATCCGCCGAGGGCCGGCGCCATCGCTTCTCGTGGATCAATGAATGGCAGGAGCGCTCCGGCCGAGACGGCCGCCCGCTTGGCGTCGAAATGATCCTGCCCGATTGGTTCTATCGCGCCGTCATGGACGACGCGCTGATCCTGACGATAGACCGGGCCTATTTCGGGCTGACCGGCGGCCTGGAGCGTTGGCTCTATCGCCTGGTGCGAAAGCATGGCGGGCGCCAGCGCGCCGGCTGGCGTTTCGACATCAGCCACCTGCATCGGAAATCCGGCAGTCTCTCGCCGCTCAAGCGCTTCGCCTTCGAGCTGCGTGACATCGTGCGTCGCCAGCCTTTGCCGGGATATCTGCTGTTCACGGAGGTCGAAGCCAGCGGCCGTGTGTTGTTGGCTTTCGAACCGGCGCCGACGCCTGTTGACAGGATCGTGCCATCGGGAACCCGAACTATCGTGCCATCGGGAACCGCTTCCTCGTGCTTTCGGGAACCGCGATCAGCCTTAAGGAACGGACCCGAAACGAAAAATCGCGCTCTTAACTTGGAGTCTAACTCTCAATCTAACATTCTTGCGGAGCAGCCGCGGATCGATGGCGGGGAGCAGAAGCCGCGATTTGTCGGCCGACGCGGTGGAGGCGACGCATGACGCGGTCTCCTCAATCGACGCCGCGCGCCGGCCTCACGACTGTGGAGCTGATCTGGATCGAGAAACGGATCGAGCACCGGATCCGCTTCGGACGCCCTGCCGATCAGACGATCATCGACAAGCGGCGCCGCGTCGTGGGATTCGCGCCGGGCAGTGTCTTTGCGTTCGTCCGCTGGGCGGCGAACGACTTTGGCACCATCGTTTCGCGCATCGACATCGTGCGCGCCGTCTTGCCCGCTGAACCCTATCAGACGCTGCCTTACATCCGGCCAGGCGCCGAGATCCTGCTCAAGATCGCAGGCTGGGACAAGGTTGAGCGGGTTCTTCAACTGATCGATGCGATCGAGGCGATCGGCCTTGATCCGGTCGATGCCGCCCCTGACTATTGGCGTCAGACCCACAACCGGCTGGTTGCCGGCGGAACGCCGCGCGCCTATTCGCTCGAGCAGCACCGGGCCTTTCTGTTGCGCAAGCGAGCGACATCATGAGCCGCGGCGCTTGCATGGCCGTGACGCTTGCGGCCGTTGCCGCGATCGTCGCTCCAGCCGCTGTGGAAATGCCGCCGCTGCTGGTATGGAACGCATCGGCCAGCGCACCCCTCGGGCTCTATGCGATCCGGAGAATGGCCGTTCCAACGGCCGGCGCGCTCGCCGTCATCGAACCGCCGGAGATCGTCGCTCGGTTCGCCGCCGGGCGCGGTTACCTTCCGCTCGGCGTGCCAATGCTGAAGCACATCGAAGCGCTTCCTGGACAGGAAGTTTGTCGCGTTGCTGGCGTCATCATGGTCGACGGAATCGCGATGGGCACCGCACTGGAGCGCGATCGCAAGGGACGCGCGCTGCCTGACTGGCAGGGCTGCCGCATCATCGCCGCCGACCAAATCTTCGCCATGAACCGGAAGGTCCACGACAGTCTCGACGGCCGTTACTTCGGCCCGTTCCCGATGGACTCGATCGTTGGACGCGCGATGCCGCTTTGGACCGACGAGAGGGGCGACGGCCACTTCACCTGGCTTGCTCCCGCGAGCTGAAATTCAGCACCGCCAATAAAACGAAGGAGATAGTCCATGGCCGAGATCGGCGTCTTCCATGAAACGGAATCCGGTTACTCCGGACGCATTCGAACACTGCTCGTGGACGTCGCGCTGGTGCTTGTCCCGATCAGGACGTCCAACGGCAATGCGCCGGATTTTCGCATCCATATCGGCGATGGCAGCGGCCCCGAGGTCGGCGCGGCCTGGAAGGAAACCGGGCAGACGGCTGGCGACTATCTGTCCTGCCGATTGGAAGATCCGCTGTTTGGCCGACGCTTTCGCGCCGGTCTCTTCCGCTCCGATGACGGTTCCTGGTCGCTGCGCTGGATCCGGCCGAAATGGCGGCCGGAGCGTGCTCGATGAGGGCGCCATCGGCGCCGAAATATGCGCACGAAAGCCGCCCCGTCAGTTGGTTGCCCGGTCGGAGGCAAGCACGTTGGCTTATCGCTGGCATGCTGATTTTTTGTCACGCGATGACGGAGGCCGTCGCACAGAGCGCCCCGGGGCCACGTATGCCTGCGGACGATCCATATGCCACCCATATCGCCGAGGCGTCGCATCGTTTTCGCATTCCTCAGCTCTGGATACGGGCAGTCATGCACATCGAGAGCGCCCGCGACCCACGCGCCGTGTCGCGCAAGGGTGCAGTGGGTCTGATGCAGATCATGCCCGAAACCTGGGCCGAACTGCGTCTTCGTCATCAACTCGGCCGCGACCCCTACGATCCGCACGACAACATCCTTGCCGGCACCGCCTATCTTCGCGAGCTCTATGATCGATACGGTTCACCGGGCTTCCTGGCCGCCTACAATGCGGGGCCGGGGCGCTACGAAGCCTCTTTGAGGGGCCTCCCGCTGCCGGCAGAAACCCGGGCCTATGTTGCGAAGCTTCGCCCTTTGTGGCGCGGCGGTGATGCGCCCGGCGCGCTCACCGCCGGTCATGCCAAGGCCATCACTTGGAACCTCGCGCCGCTGTTCATAGTGCGGTCCGGGTCCTTGGCGGATTCCGGTCTCTCGTCCGGCGAGCACGCTTCTGTCGCGGTCTCATCGTCACCGTTGGCGCGCGAACTTTTCGTGGCCGGTTCGCAGCCGCTGCAACTGTTCACTGGGTCGGACCTACGGACACCGCAGCGATGATGAAGTCTCCGCCAAATCGCGCCCCGGCGCCTCTTTGGGCGTCGTGGCCTTTGAGGCGCATAGGGTACAAGGCAACAACCGAAGGATGGCAAGATAAAAGGGCGCACATTGTGCTGCGGTCGGTTGGTTGCATTTATTGGGTTCTTTGCCGTTTCTCGCACATTGCGGCGCCTCGGCGCAATGTGCTGAGAACATGCAAATTATTGTATTTGCTGTACTTATGGCAAGGTGAGGGCGGGCGCCGTGTCTGATGAGCACGAGTTCCGTATCCGTCCAGGCCGCATTCGCTCGACGCGAGCTCAATCGTCGCGGCCCTTCATCGCCCAAGCGCTTGCGGCAGCGCAAAAGGCTGGCGGCAGCGTGTCCCGGTCAGGCCGGATCGGGACAGGCAAGCGCTCGCAGTTCGGACGCGGCAGGGCAGCGAGCGTTCAAGCCAATCGCTTCCTCACCGGCCGCTCCCGCCTCGCCACGATCAAGACCCGCGTGGTTCGCCATTCGAAACGTGGCGCGCCGCTGGCGACCCACCTCAATTATTTGCGCCGCGAGGGCGTCACACGCGACGACACGAAAGCCCGAATGTTCGGACCGGAGGTCGACGATGCGTCGACTGCGGATTTCGTCAAGCGCTGCAACGAAGACCGGCATCATTTCCGCTTCATCGTGTCGCCAGAGGATGCCGTCGAAATGGCCGACCTGAAATCCTTCACCCGTGATCTCATGGGTCGCATGCAGAAGGATCTCGGCACGACGCTCGACTGGATCGCGGTCGATCATTGGAACACCGACAATCCCCATGTCCACGTCATCCTGCGCGGCCGGGCCGATGACGGCCAGGACCTGGTCATCTCGCGCGACTACATCAGCCGTGGCATGCGCGATCGCGCCAGTGACCTCGTCACGCAGGAGCTCGGCCCCCGGTCGGATCTTGAGATCCGCCGGCACGTCGAGCGGCAGGTCGAGGCCGAGCGGTGGACCGGGCTCGACCGCCAGTTGCTCCGCGACGCGCGCGACAACGGTGTCATAGATCTCGCGCCACATGCGGATCGCCAGCCTGATGAATTCATGGCGCCAAAGATCGGGCGGCTGCGCAGGCTGGAAACGCTCGGCCTCGCCGAGCAACTCGGTCCTGGCCAATGGATCCTCAGCGACAGAGCCGAGGCGACGCTGCGCGCGACGGGTGAGCGCGGCGATATCATCAATCGCATGCATCGCGCATTCTCGGTCCGCGATATCGAACGCGCGAGCGCCAGCTATGTGCTTGCCGCTGAGAACGTCGATGAGACGATTGTCGGCCGTCTGATCGAGCGCGGACTGGATGACGAACTCAAGGGCACGGCCTATGCGGTCATCGATGGCGTCGACGGACGTTGTCATCATGTCCGGCTCGCCGATCTCGAGGCGACGGGCGACGGCGCGCCGGGCTCAGTCGTCGAACTGCGCAAATTTGAGGACGCTCAGGGACGCCCGCGGCTGGCGCTCGCCGTGCGCTCCGACCTCGATATCGACAGACAGGTGGTTGCTGAGGGGGCCACCTGGCTCGACCGGCAGGCGCTTGCCCGTCCCGCGGCGGCTCTTTCCGACGGCGGCTTCGGCGCCGAGGTGCGCCAGGCGCTTGATCGGCGCGTCGAGCATCTGATCGGACTGGGGCTGGCGGAGCGGCAGCCGGGCGGGACCGTCTTTGCCGGCAACTTGATCGACACGCTGCGCCGAAGGGAACTCGATACACTGGGCGGCAGGATCGCGACCCAATCCGGGCGCACCTTCAACCGTGCGGCAAGTGGCGAATCCGTGTCCGGCACCTACAGCCAGCGCTTTGCGCTCGCGTCCGGCCGTTTCGCGATGATCGATGATGGCCTCGGGTTCCAGCTCGTGCCCTGGACGCCTTCGCTCGAAAAGCACCTTGGCCAGCATGTCAGCGGCAGCACTCGCGGCGACGCCGGTGTCGATTGGAGCTTTGCCCGCAAGCGCGGGCTAGGTCTCTAGCAGTTGAAAGAATGGATCCTGCCATGTCCGCCGCGAAAATCCTTTGGGGGGCAGATCTCACGGTTTTCCTGAGCCGTGGTGCTGACGATTTGAACGGCGACACAATCGCGGCATGGAGACTTGGCGTTCGGCCCCAGCTTGGGCCGCCCTGGCTCGATCGCGCCGGCTTGGCCGTCCACTTATGCGCATGTGCGCTCAGGCCGCGCTGGAGGCCGGCGAACGCTACGAGGCCTTCTTCACGGCGCGGGACAGCTTGGCGAAGGGGCGAAGCTGCGGCAAGAGATTTCGGAAGATACGATCCGGTGTACCGAGAAGGGCAGTCTTAGCTGCGCAGCAGGGGATCCCGATATCGAATGTCCAGGCTGGGTGAGCCTGAATGCTTGTGCGGCCGCCCACTAGCTTGATCAGTGTATCTCGGCGAGGATTATCGCGCGCCTGATTATCGCCGATCCGACCGACTCGACGAGCTGCGCGGGAAAGTGACGTGGCAACGACGAAATCACGGCCTCGGTCCACCGCTCGGCATTTCCGGAGATGTCTTCGAAAATCTTGCGCATCAGGGGCGCCCCCACGCCGGAAATGTCTGCAGTCTGCATGAAATGGCGGGGCACAATTTCATGTATGGAATAATGCCGGCTGTTGCCGGCAGACATCGCCAGCTTGAATTTCTTGCGGGGGATCTGTCCAGCATCAAGGCTGGGCTGCGCGGTCAGAACGTCGTAGAGCGGCGTCATCCGAAACCGCCCGCCGGGCCCGAGAAAAATGCTGAAGTTCTTGGCGTGGCCGTCGGTCGCGCCAATGAGCCAGAATATTATGCAAGCACGCAAAAACAGGGAGACGTCGTCTTCGGGCCTGTCACTGCCCTTAAGAAGCTCGATGATCGACGGCATGCCGGGACCGCCCTCTGACTGGTACTTGCGTGTCGGCGGGACCGACAGTGCTTGACACATATCCTCCTGTGGTAGGCGCATGAGACGGCCATCCGCGGCCCACAACCGGTCGAACCGCTCGACGATCAGCGTACGGCGCTCGCCGAAGTCGGCGATCTCAGTTCTGGCGGCGGGAACGCCGAACGCGTCGATCAGCTTAAGGCACAGATATTCGTTCTCAACGCTGTTGGAGAGGTCGATGCCGTTCGGCAACCTGCCGATCTGCGGTTTCAGGATGTGGGTGGTCGCCGCCGTGCCGACCGGCTTGTACCAGCGTCCGTCCTTGCGTAGCAGCGCCGTCTTTTCCTGGGCGCCGGCGATCGAGATGCGGAAATCCTCATCCTCGCCGAGGCCAAGCGGGGCGACAGCGAGGTTTGCGATTATCCCGGCAATCTCCTTTTTGCTGACCGGCTTGCCTTCGCTGCTACCAGGGCTGCCGGGATCGACGCCATCAGGCAGGAATTGCAATGCGCCGACGCAGTCATGGCCGAGGGCGGCAAGCATGCTGTAGGCGTCGGTGCCATCTGCGCCGACACGTTCGGCAATCCGCTTGCGGATGGCGTCATTGTCGGGAAGCAGGTTGTCGAAGACATTGATAACCGGCGCGCCGATATAGCGGTCCTCCCGCAAGGGAAGCGAAAGCGAGACAGGGAAGGTGCCGTGCCAGTCCAGCCATTCGCGGGCATATCGAAAGTCCACGGCGCCGGTGGATTGCCTGCGCAGCACGCCCACCAGCCGACCGTTCACGAAGACATTGAGCGGCGTGTGAGCCGATCGCTGCGCCATCAGAACAGGTCCGCGATCTCGGTGGCGCTGCTTTTGCTGCGCGGGCGAACGACGAGTTCAAGGTCGAGGGCGGAGAGGGCTGCCATCAACGTACTGAGCTGGACTGCCGGCTCGCCGGCTTCCAGGCGGGACACCGTGGCCTGACGCAGGTGGATCCGGCTGCCAAGCGTCTCTTGCGTGAGATCGGCTTGCCTGCGGGCGCGACGCAGAATGGCGCCGAGCTGCTTTTCGTTACGAGCGATCTGGTCGGACATGATAGCCTCCTGAGCTTATATACGCGATCGCGTATGGTTTATCAATATACGTGATCGCGTATAAATCTGTCGCATACGCAAATGCGTATAGCGACCGGATATACGCAATCGCGAATGATGTCTGCTACTCAAATGCGTAGCCCAAGAGGACAGCGCCCTCGCTCGCGCCTCAGATTCTTGGGCTTCCCGATTCCCTGTCTTCCTAGCCGACGGCACGATGCGATGCGATCGGCGTCAGACGGCTGTTGCATCTCGCGTCACCTTGCTGACCTCTCGCCACAAGGAGAAGCGAATGTCGGGAACGAAAGTCCTTTGGGGACAGATTGTCGTGGTCTTCCTGATCGTGCTCCTCACGATCTGGGCCGCCACGCAATGGTCCGCCTGGCAGCTGGGCTATCAGGAGCGGCTGGGAGCGCCTCGGTTCGTCATCGGCGGGATTCCAGTCTACTATCCGCCTGCTATTTTCTGGTGGTGGTATTTCTACGACGCCTATGCGCCGGCCATCTTCGCGCGCGGCGGCCTCATTGCCGCCTCGGGCGGCTTCATCGCGATCGCCGTAGCGATCAGCATGTCGCTGTGGCGCGCCCGCGAGGCGAGGGAGGTCGCGACTTACGGCTCCGCGCGCTGGGCCGAAAGAAGCGAGGTGCAGGCGGCAGGCCTGCTCGCCACCGACGGGGTGGTGCTGGGGCGCTATGGAACTCATTATCTGCGTCACGACGGGCCTGAGCATGTGCTTTGCTTTGCGCCGACGCGTTCGGGAAAGGGTGTCGGGCTTGTTGTGCCGTCGCTGCTGACCTGGCCTGGCTCGGCGATCGTCCATGACATCAAGGGCGAGAACTGGGATCTGACCGCCGGCTTCCGTGCCCGCCACGGCCGGGTGCTGCTGTTTGATCCGACCAATGCAAGATCGGACGCATACAATCCTTTGCTCGAGGTTCGCAGGGGTGAATGGGAAGTCCGCGATGTGCAAAACATCGCCGACATCCTGGTCGACCCCGAGGGCTCGCTGGAACGGCGCAACCACTGGGAAAAGACGAGCCACGCGCTCCTGGTTGGCGCGATCCTGCATGTGCTCTATGCCGGACCGGACAAGACGCTTGCCGGCGTCGCCGCCTTTTTGTCCGATCCGAAGCGGCCGATCGAATCGACCTTGGCCGCGATGATGACGACGCCGCATCTAGGCGAGGGCGGTCCGCACCCGGTCATCGCCAGCGCCGCCCGTGAGCTGTTGAACAAGTCCGACAACGAACGCTCCGGCGTGCTCTCGACCGCGATGTCCTTCCTTGGCCTCTATCGCGATCCGGTGGTGGCACAGGTGACGCGCGCATGCGGCTGGCGCATCGCCGACCTGGTCGCCGATCCGCGCCCGGCGACGCTCTATCTCGTCGTTCCACCCTCCGACATCAGCCGCACCAAGCCGCTGATCCGTCTCATCCTCAACCAGATCGGCCGCCGTCTGACCGAGGATCTGCAGGCCAGGACGGATCGCCATCGATTGCTCCTGATGCTGGACGAGTTCCCGGCGCTGGGACGACTCGACTTCTTTGAATCCGCGCTCGCGTTCATGGCCGGCTATGGATTGAAAAGCTTCCTGATCGCGCAGTCGCTCAACCAGATCGAGAAGGCCTACGGCCCAAACAATTCTATTTTGGACAACTGTCATGCGCGCGTCAGCTTTGCGACCAACGACGAGCGGACCGCCAAGCGTGTTTCCGATGCCTTGGGCACGGCAACCGAGCTGAAGGCGATGAAGAACTATGCCGGTCACCGCCTCTCGCCTTGGCTCGGTCATCTCATGGTTTCGCGTTCGGAGACGGCGCGACCGTTGCTGACACCCGGCGAGATCATGCAATTGCCGGCCGGGGACGAGATCGTCATGCTGGCCGGCACGCCGCCTATCCGGGCGAAGAAGGCGCGCTATTTCGAAGACCCGCGGTTGCGGGAGCGCATTCTGCCGCCACCGGCTGTCACAGCTCGAGCCGAGCCGGAGCCTGACAATTGGACGGCGCTTCCGTTGCCGCTCCCGCCATCTGGTACGGCAGCCGCAACTGCCGTGGCGAAAGTTCAGGAGGAATCGACCGAGTCCGAATTGCGACGTCAGCCCGAGCTCGATCGACTTCTCCCGGCTGCGGCGGAGCTGCCGCCCGTCAACGAATTCGAGATCGAAGCGCCTGACGAGACGGATGATCTCGCATCGAGCAGCAGCCGGATGGCTCGCCTTGCTCGGGGCGTGGCGCGTCAGATCGCGCTCGATCCGGACGACGGCATGGAGCTGTGAAGGTCGTGACAGCAAGAAAGAAGAAGGTCCAAATTTCCGTCTATCTCGACCCTGCCGTGATGGCCTTGCTGGTCGATTATGCCGCCCGGCGCGATCGCTCGCAGTCGCTCATCGCTGAAGCGGCGATCGCCTCGTTCCTCTCTCCGGATGCCGACGCGCAACGGGAGGCGGCGATCTCCAAACGTCTCGACCGGATCGATCGCCGGATCGCGCGGTTGGAGCGCGACGTCGGCATCTCGGTTGAAACCCATGCGGTATTCGTCCGCTTCTGGCTTGCCACCACTCCGGCCTTGCCTGAGCCGATGGCCCAGGCAGCGCGCGCCAAGGCAAGCGAGCGTTATGAAGCTTTCGTCTCCGCGCTTGGCAGGCGGCTGGCCAAGGGGCCGAGCTTGCGGCAGGAAATCCCCGAGGACATCGCGCCACCCGGCGATCCCGAGCGATAGTGATGCGAGGCCTGCGGGCGGAGGCGCCGCCCGGGCTCGCGCGGCGCCGCCAGGTCCTGTCGATTGCTGGGCGGCTTCCCGTTGCCGATCCGGTCAGTTGGCGGCTCCGCACAACTGTGAGGTCGTCAATCCTGGCGGCACGTTTTCCGTGGGGCCAAATCCGTACTTCGCCATGATGCTGGCAATCGTGCCATTCGACATGACCTTGGCCAGCCCCTGATTGTAAAGGTCGCGCAGGTCGCCATCATCCTTCCTGAACGCGATCGCGACGTAGCTGATCGACTTCTCGTCGGTCGTGAATGGGTTGGCGCGCTCCAGATCGGGGCTCTTTTTGCCGGCCAGCAGCCCGATCGCAGTCGGGGACGAAAATACCGCGGCGTCGATGCGGCCGGCGCGCAGTGCCGCGATGTTGGTCTCGATGTCGGGAAACTGCAGGATGCGATCTTGAGGGACGCCCTCGGCGATGGCGTTCTGGATGACGTTGCTGCCGCGGCCGCCGCCCATGATCGTGTCGGATTTCTTGGCAAGATCAGCATAGCTATGGATCGCCTTGGGGTTGCCGGCGAGTACGATCGCCGCGTCGTCCTGCCTCAGGTCGGGAGCGCCGAAGGCGACCTGCTGGCATCGCGGCGGCGTTATCGACAAGCCGGACGCCACGGCATCGAAACGCCCGGCCATCAAGCCAGGGATCAAAGCGCCGAACTCCGTGACCTGGAAGTCGACCTGCTTGACGCCGAGGTCGGCGAATGCCGCTCTGAGCAGGTCCGGATGCCAGCCGAGCAACTCGCCGGTTTCCTCCTTCTTGTAGCCCCATGGCGAGCGGTTGTGGATGCCGATCACGATCCTGCCCTCTCTCAAGACGCGTTCCTTCGTCGTTTCCGCCGTGGCCGGCAGCACGGATCCAACAATCGCGGCATAGGCGATGCAGGCCAGGCCAATGGCGGCCGATCGGGCTCGAAATTTCATCGTGCAGTCCTCCCGTGAGATTAAGTTGCGCGCAGGGGTTCGGCCCCAGCCCTTCAACGCTACGTTGAGGGCCGCCAATGCGTCAATATAGATATACAAGATATGTACAAAATATTGCCGACGCGAGGCAGCGAGAGGCGGCTCACCGCTGGATTGGCCGTTGAGCGGATAAGGCTCAGCGCACGATCATCGCCTACAAGGTTTCTAAGAACTTCCAGAGGTAGCAGCGAACCGCGCCGGCGGCGGGGATCATATTCAATTTTGCTAAAATCTTCGGAACCGATTGCTCCGGCCCGGTTTGAATCCCGGTCCAGGAGTTCGAGAGCATGCGCAAATCGACCGGTCACCTCGCCTTCATCGAATTCCAATCACCGACGCTGGTCGAGAACGCTCCTGCCGACACGGACTGGCTGCACGAAATCAAATACGATGGCTACCGGACCGAGCTTATCGTTGAAGGTGGCGCGGCACGTGCCTTCACCCGTCGGGGCTATGACTGGTCGCATCGGTACAAACGGATCGTCCAGGCGGCGGCGAACCTATCGGTCAAATCCGCAATCCTCGACGGCGAAGCGGTCGTCCTCGGCAAGACTGGCTTGCCGGATTTCCAGGCTCTCGAGCGGGAGCTGGCAAACCCGAGCTCGCCGAAGCTCATGTTCTTTGCGTTCGATCTTTTGTACCTCAACGGCCGAGACATTCGACAGCAGCCGCTGATTGAGCGCAAAGCTGCTCTGCACAGGCTCCTGCAGGAAACGGCTCCAACGCTGACCTTTGTCGAACACCTGGACATTAGCGGCAAGGACGTGTTCGACCATGCCTGCCGCATGGGCCTGGAGGGGGTGGTCTCAAAGCGGGCTGACTCTCCCTACCGTTCCGGTGTCCAAACGAGCTGGCTCAAGGTGAAGTGCGTCAAGAGCGACACGTTCCCGATTGTGGCTTTCGTCGAAAAGCTTGGCGCGCAGCCGCGCCGCGTTGCTTCCCTGTATATCGGCAGATGGGAGGGCGAGCGGCTGCTTTATGCTGGAAAAGCGCAAAGCGGCTATACGCTGGAGGCAGCCCGGCGAGTTCGCGAGCGGCTCGATCCGCTCATCATCAGCAAATCGCCTCTTTCGGAACCCATCAAAAAGCCTAAAGCAACTTGGGTGCGGCCGGAGGTGCCGGCTGAGGTGCAATTCAGTGGCGTGACCGACCGGGGTATCTTGCGCGAGGCGGTGTTCAAGGGATTGCGCGAGGATCTCGCTGTGATCCCAGCGAAGCCGCCGTCGCTCTCCAAGCGCAGGTTGGAGAGCCAACATGGCGTTCCTGGCGAGAACATTCTCCAGCTGCTACCCGATGCGGTTGCACCTTCCAGGGAAGAGCTTTTGGGCTACTGGCGGCGAGTGGCCGACCGAGCGCTGATTCATCTGGGCCGAAGACCATTGAAGCTGGTTCGCCATGCGTACGGGGCCACCTTCTATCACAAGGGGCCGCTGCCGCCGATCCCTGCGTCGGTGCACCAGCTGCGGGTGCAAAAACGCGAAGGTGGCGAAGGTGTCCGGGTTTGGGTGGATGACCTTGACGGACTGCTCGGCTTGATCGAAATGGATGTCATCGAGCTTCATCCTTGGAATGCCACGATTGACGACATTGAACATGCCGACCGGCTTGTCCTGGACCTCGACCCTGGCGAGGGCGTCTCCTGGGATGCGGTGATCGAAGCCGCGCTGTCGCTACGCGCGATCTTGGAAGCAACTGGCTTGGACAGCTGGCCGAAGCTTACCGGCGGCAAAGGTATTCACTTAATGGCACCGCTCGCCGCGAAGATGACTCATGACAGGGCGCGGCAACTGGCCAAATCGCTGGCCCAATGTCTCGTTGATGCCGATCCTGACCGGTACCTGTTGTCAGCCGACCCGGCAGCGCGGAGAGGCCACATTTTTCTAGATTACCTTCGCAACGGCCGAGGCAATACCGCAGTTGGTGCGTTCTCACCTCGATCGCGGCCCGGCTTTCCGATTGCGCATCCAGTTACATGGAAACAGGTTGAAGTCGGCATTAGGCCGGACGTTTTCACCATGAGCCATCCGTTTAGAGCCGCTGCTCAAACGGCGGCTTGACTGTAAGAAAGAGCACGGCAGGGTCCTGTCGATGACGTCCGCGTCGCATTCGAGGCTGCGGCGCGCTAGGAAGGGATGGTTTTCGATCGAAAGAAAAGCCCGTCGCAGCTATTGAGCGTAAGCGACGGGCTTTCCGGGACGAAAGAGCAGCTACACCTCGGCGGATCGACTGCTTCGCTTAAATCATCAAATCGTGAATGCGTTCTATGATGGGACACTTTTTTGTTCGATGCCTTGGGAACCAAATCCGAGTTTGAAAGTTGCGGCCGCTGGGGGAAAAGAGATTCCCAGCCAATGTCAGACAAAAACCAGACGATACCGATCGTCCAAAAGCTCGTTCAAGAAACCGGTATTGCTGAGGCGCAGGCTTACGAGCTTGCCCTCCTAATTGGTATGAATTGGAACTCGCTCGTGCGAGAGGCGAAGCTCATTCGCGCTGCGGCAAGGGCCGAGGTCGCCCAGGACGGGCCGCCTGTCGAGAATTGACGCGCAAGGAACCGAAATATTTTTCCTGACCACCAGTCCGCCGGTCACGTAGAGGCTTAGAAGCTGATCAGCCCATTGTGCTGGAGGACATACGGAAGGATCAGGACCATTCCGATCCCACATACCCATAGGATGGCTTTGTTCATTCCGATATCCGTTGAAGGCCACGCCGAACATTATCGATCCGTCAGCCATAGTGAAGCTTCGGCTTGCTTTCGGTGCCGGTAAATTGAACGCCGATCCTGTCGTTCTTCCGCCAGCGTATCACACACCGGTAAGCGATCCCATCGACCGGGACATAGAGTAGAAATTCTGCCGGGACCCTAGTGTCGGCCGGCACTTTCAATTCTGCTCCAGCCGCGTGTTGATTGCGGATCGTGCACGTGGTTTCCGAGTTAGTAATGCTGGTGATGATCGTCGCGCCCTTGAGAACACGCTTCCGATGTTCGCGACGGTGGTCCTTTTCCGACAACGTGGATTCCTCCGGGCATAATCAGCGCCGATCGACCCCGAAGCCGCCCCTTCTTATCACGAACGAACCGCGGACGGCGAAAAGCCCGCCGCGTTGTCGCAGCGGACTTCCAACCGGCTGGAGGCCGGAGAGTGTCACAACGGGCCTCCTGCCTGTTCACACTTCCGTCCTGCAGGCCAGACTATCGGCGCGAAATCATCAGGCACAGTTGGCGCAGGTCCCGATCGTAGCTGTCCTGACTGCCCAGCACATCGACACAACGATTTTTCATCCGAGCCAATTGAGTGCCAGACAAGCCAGAGACAGCGCTGGCCACCTTGGGACTCGTCGGGTTAACCGGGCTTGTCAGGCCGCTCGGATTGGTTCCTACCCCGACCCCGGCAGTAACGCCGTTGCCGACCCCAACACCAACTCCGATGCCCGTCCCACTGGTGCCGCCTACCGTAGCGCCTAAGCCAGCCGTGACGCCGCTCGCACCGCCCACTGTCACCCCAGCGCCTGCGTTCACCCCGTTAGAGCCGCCTAGGGAAGCACCAGCTCCGGCATTGGCACCACTTGATCCGCCAATGGAGGCACCGAGCCCGGCGTTCACCCCATTGGAGCCGCCCAAAGAAGCTCCAGCCCCGGCGTTGACGCCATTTGATCCGCCAATGGAGGCACCGAACCCGGCGTTCACCCCGTTGGAGCCGCCCAAGGAGGCCCCAGCCCCGGCATTAACACCTCCACTGCCGCCGACTGATGCGCTGACGCCAATTCCGGCTGCATTTGCGGACACGCACATAATCGCGATGACAGCACCACCCGCGAAAGTTTTAGCAAGTTTTCCGAAGACGCTGGCCATAACATTCTCCTGTCGTTGCTTTGAGCACCTGCAACAAGCCATTTGCCGTTACTCAAATTAGTACGCCCCGAGGTACGGAGGGTTTCCGCGCAGAAGCATGAGCCGCAAGATATGGTTTCTCAGCGGTTAACAATATACTCGGAGTTTTAATGTCCTCGTCGTACTACCGCTGCCAAGCCGTTGTCCTCCGATGTTGGCTTGGCGGCATGGCGGGGAGGGTTGGTGAGATTGCGAGCCTGACGAACCCAAACTGCGGCGGCCGACGGCGTGGAGATCAGGGGAATCGCTAACCTTCGAATGGCGAGTCATGTTCGCCAATGCTGCGAGCCGCGCGTTGCAGGTCGAGCGGCGCTTGGCTTAGCCATGATGAATACGCACATTCAACTCACGTAGATTGAAATGCCAACATATTCCGGAACGGCCCACCGCGGACCCGCTCGAGAGCATCACCGTGTCGAGCGAATATGTTTACGTCCCGCTGGGTCGGGTGTGTGGAGCAGCACTCGGTTTCGGCCGGTTTGCTTGGCCAAATAGAGTGCGGCGTCCGCTTTACCCTGTAGCTGCTCCGGTGAAATGGCTTCGTCAGCGGTCTGAACTGCAACTCCAATGCTGAGAGTGACGCTGCGCGAGACGCGCGATCCTGGGTTGGGCAAAGCGGCGGCCTCAACGCTCTTACGAACCCGTTCAGCCACTGAGACAGCCTCTTCCTCTGTCACCCCGGGCAGCAGCACGAGGAACTCTTCCCCACCGTAGCGGGCAACATGATCTCGATCGCGCCTGACGTTTTCCTGGATAATGTTGGCGACCTCCACCAGACAGCGATCGCCCTCGGCATGGCCGAGGTGATCGTTCAGCTTCTTGAAGTGATCAATGTCGCACATCAGCATCGCGGCCCCGTCGAGGCAGCGTTGGTCGGTTCCCCACAGATGGTCGAGCGTTTCCGTCATCCAGCGCCGGTTGGCGATGCCCGTGAGCGGATCAGTCTTCGCCAGCAGTTCCAGCCGATCGTTCGCCTTAGCCAATTCGGCGACCCTGCGCCGGTCGCGCAACTCAAACAGGAAAGTCTTTTGAGCGAGAATTGTCATGATGCGACGGGCTGCAACCGTCGCGAACAAACCGCTGGCGAAGAACAGCGTTCCATCGATCGCGCTGCCATGCTCAATGGCCGGATTCTCCACCTGAAACACGAGATACAGTCCGAGCGCCAGCGCCGCGATCGCGACCGTCCAGGCCAGTGGGATGCCGAAGATGATGATGGCTGTAATGGCTACGAACAGCATGACGTTCAATTGCCGTTCATAGAACTCGCCGCCAGCGGCTACGCCGACCAAGGCTACCGACAGCAAAATCAGGAACATACCTGTAATCAGCGAACCCCCTTCGAGCCAGGAAGGGCGCGGCTTCCGCCATACGAGCACCACTGCGATGACGGCAGGGGGGATAATGGCTCCGGGCAGGAGCATAGATTCCGCGGTTGCGGTTGGGAGCACCAGCATGTTGAGCGCTAGCGTTAGCACATCCAGCACGGCCACCCAGATCATCCAGGCACGGATGATCTTCGCCGTTTGCGGCCAGACCCGTGCCCGAAACAGATGCCTGACCTCACCTTTGAGGCGGATGTCGCGCGTTCGGCGCGCCAGAAGCCGGTCGACTTCAGCAATTAAGGCAGGATCATCCTGCACGTCGATGTGCGTAAGATCTGACACAGTCGAGAGGCCTTACGCTTTCTCCTGATCACCCATTCGGACCCCACCCGGAGTTCCGTACAGCCCAAGCGTGTCAAACTATCCTGAAGATTTCATTTCCAGGCGTGGTGTGTTCCAAGAACCTGGGCTGCAGCCAAGGACGTGGGCATCCGGCTGGAAGCCTGACCGGCGCACCGTGCTCTGCGCGAGATCAACTCTTGGATTTTGGTGTCTCGCGTTCGAGAGTCCCTCGGTCGTTCGTGTTCTGAGATGGCGCGTAGCCGCGCCTTAGGTTTCCGCCGGGGTTTTTTGCTTTGCGTCAAAACATCAAATGAGATTAGTTTCTCATGTATTCCGCTCAGGGAGCTCTGCATACCGATTCCTCAAGGAGCTAACCAAGCTGGCGTGTTCAGTTCGGCCGAGATCGCCTTGTTGGCACGCGTGCTCGAAGATTGAAACCGATGGTCAATCGCTTCAGCGACGTGAAGCGCTCGCGTCTCGCGTTATAGCAAGCTATCAGGCAGGCATTAGAGACGAGGAAGAACTGGCGTCGGAAGCTACCGCTCGGACGCTAATGGCCATACCTAGGAGGCCAAATATTGGCAGGTGCCTGGACTAGGCCTTCTTGGCAATTCGGAGCTTTGAAAGCAATTTCCACAATTCCGTCTCGTCAGTGATTCCCTTATCGAAGGCTGCGATAACTTCGCACGCAAGGCATTCCCTCTGCTCCTCGTCTTTGAGGGCCAGACGTCGCTCTCTGCACAGTTGGTCGAATACCCTCTGAACGATGTCGAGATCGCAAGGCGCGTATACGCCGCTGTATTTCTTGAAGGCCACTGCGCTTCTGTCCCCCCGGACCCGAGCAAACTGAACTGTAGATTATTGCGCTCCGTGCCAAACTTGGGCGCTAGTAATCGCATGCCGCGTAATCCGAACGAGTGGCGATATTTGGCCCTTCTGCCGCCTATCGGAACCGCTCCAAATCTGGACCCGAGAGCATGCTTTTATTGCGCTCAACCGCTCTAGCGATTGCGGCATCGATCTCGTGGCGTATTGGGCCTGATTGCAGCGTTGCGCCAAAATTTCATATCTTCAGCGAGTTGAATGATCCACGTCGAATTCACGCGGCCTCCCTCGTCCACACGTGACCGCCAGAAAGCCGCTGGAGCGACTGGCCATGCCGTCGAGCCAGGTTCCTCTCGGCGTCAAGCAACTCGTGCTCCCCAGTCAAGCCGTTCATAAAAAGCTTGAGCAAATGGGACGCTAAGCGTTCCCCTTGTTCCGAAGCGGATAAAATGCCGCGCTCAGCGCAGATCGCCCGAAGAACCCGAGCTAGCATCTCGATTTCGCTCGCCTCCAAAAACCGACCTGGATACAGCATGACGTCCGCTCCCGAAAAGCCCGTTGATCCGGCGTTTACGCGACGTCAGGTACGGCACGCGATTACCTATGATAGTCTCATTCATTTTTTTCCGATCTAATGCCGCCAAGACTCCTGTTCCGGGCGAGAGGCCGTTGGAGCAGGATCAATTCTGTCCATGCACGCAAACCGCGATGCAAAGGTTCCGGGTGCACAAACTATCGGTGACGAGACGATGATGCCTTCTAGAGCTCACGAAAACTCCCTTGAGCAGGGAGGCGGCGCAGCTCTCGCCAAGACTCGACTTCAGCAATTTCAGTGGTGCGCAAGCTTAGAACAGTTTCTTCATGCCCCGATAACATGTGTTATTCGGCGGGAACAGGTCACGGCCTAGCTTGGAGGTTCAGCAAAGGCATAGTGGCATGCGGGGAGGCACCATGAATTTCGTGAGAAATAGCGTCGGTCCGTTTGAGGCCGCCATGGTCGCGGTCATGACCTTAGCGGCGATCGGAATCATACGCGTCATTGTCCTAGGGATTTACTGAATTTCCCTCCGTCCGTTCATCGTCAGATCACGAATGCCCGGCAGTCACGCCAACGCAACAGCTCGATCCCACCCGCACAATCAAAGAAGATCAGGACGTGACGGATCGCGTCTGTGCGCTCCGGCACCCGCCTACATGGATTGGCAGCCGCCAGGGGGCGGTGCAAGCGCGAACGCCGCTTAGAAACCAACGGATGAGCGGAACGAATATCGAACGACGTCGTTACCTGTCGTTGCGATCATGGCTCTTTGGAACCAACTTATGCCGATTACCTCGGGCCGCGACCTCGTGCATGGGCTTCTGGAAGAAACCAGCATTACCGAGGCACAAGCGCGAGAGTTGGTCTCTCTACTCGGCACGAATTGGTCTTCGCTCGTCCGAGAGGCCAAAGCCATCACCAACAAGCCGAGGCCGCCGGGACTGCGCTCGTAAGACATTCCAAGCTCGCGCTTGGCAGCAAAGCCGCCCGCCAAATGGAACATTAGCGCCTGATCCAGGTTCGGTACGCAACTCAACCCGGTCATCCAACTTGGCACATGTCCTTTCCCCGAACGTTTTGATCCGTAAGCTTCAGAACATCTCCGATCTGACCCAGTCAGATATAGCTATTTTAGAAGGCATTCCGCTTTCAAAGAGGGACTATCATGCAAACGAGGATATTGTACGCGAGGGCGATCGACCTACTCATTCATTTGTGGTCTTGGAGGGCTTGGTGGGATCCACCAAGCTTACCGGCGACGGCAAACGGCAGATCACGTCCTTCTTTGTTCCGGGAGACATTCCCGATCTGCACGGTATGCATCTCTCGGTTCTGGACTGCACCTTTTCATCGCTCGCGCGCGCCAGTCTGGGCTTCATGCGGCATGATGCTATGCGAGCCATCTGCGAGCGACATGCCTCCATAGCCGCTATATTTTGGCGCTCGACGCTGATCGACGCAGCGATATACCGAGAATGGGTTACCAACGTTGGAAGGCGCGACGCCTATACCCGTATGGCTCACATATTGTGCGAACTGATCGTCCGCCTTCACTCGATGGGGGTTATCAAAGATCATGTAGCCAATCTCCCGGTCACGCAGGCAGCCCTTGCCGACGCGTTGGGCCTGTCAACTGTCCACGTGAACCGAGTGCTTCAGGAGCTGCGACGCAACGGGCTTATATTTACCGAGGGCACCCGATTTCATGCTGTTGATTGGGACGGGCTCGTCCGAGCCGGAGATTTTGACGCCACCTACTTGCATCAAAGGACCGCAACAACATTCTGATGGCGAGCTGGTGCGATGGCGAGATACTTCTTTGATAGCGGTGATCGCGACGTTGTCCTCAAGGATGAGGTAGGCATCGAATGCGATGGGATCGGGAGCGCGCGTCATCAGGCCATAGAAGGTCTGGTAGACCTGACGAGAGAATTCCTTAAGGACCTCAATGGCCAGGAGTTGTTCATCGAAATCCGCAACGAGCATGGAGAAAAGCTGGCAAGGTTGAGCCTATCTCTGCATGCGCAACCGAGCGCTCAATGAAGGTTAGGGATTTCCGTGACTGGCGGCGGTCTTTGCCGCTTCGACGCAGACCACCCTTGATGATCGCTGACCGCTATGTCGCCCGTAATGAGCATATCGCGACGCCAGAAATTGACAGTCGCATCACCGCAAGCAAAGCAATTCAACCGCTTGTCAATTTGGAAAGCGCTTGGATTGCTTTACGTTCCTGTACAACCCGCGGTGGCGGAGAACAAAGCGGCGTGGAGATGATCCCAGTCTCAGTGGGACAACACTTGCACCGGCTTCTCCGATGAATCAGATCGGAAGAGTTTCGGAAACGTGAGTCGATTGGAAGCCTACGTCCAAGTGAAGAAGCGCTTTCCCATTCTTATCGAGCAGCGAAATAAAGCTTGCTTGGCCGACGTCCCTTACAGCCACGGCAGCCGGAATCTTGATGGTGCCCAGCGTGGCTTGAACGTCGGATAACGGAGTACCTGTCGGCACTTGACAAATTTGTTTGACATGTGTCGGCAAGGCCGAAATAGGGGTTGCCGCAGCTCTCGCGGGCTGCACGAGCGGGCATACATCTGTCGGTGAAACGCCATCGGGGTAGGTGAGGGGTGCCGAACCTCGCGTCAGTTGCCGCCGCGGTTGCCCGGCGCGGAATACCCGGCCGATCAGATGGGCAGCACTTCCGAGCGCTTGACCTGGCCCAGGGCAAAGCTGCTTTCGATCGAAGCGATGTTGTCCAGCCGCGTCAGCTTGTCCTTGATGAACCGCTCATAGGCCTCGAGGTCGCGCACCACGATGCGCATCAGGTAGTCGCGCTGGCCCGTCATCAGATAACAGTCGACCACTTCCGGCCAGCGCAGCACGGCTTGCGAGAAGCGGTCGAGATCGTCCTCGCGTTGCCGTTCAAGCTTGATCGACGCGAAAGCGCTGATCGGCAGGCCGAGCTTCTTCTGGTCGACGACCACGGTGTAGCCCTTGATGACGCCGGCGCTCTCCAGGAGTCTGACGCGCCGCGCGCAAGGCGAGGGCGACAGACCGACGGCTTCGGCGAGGTCGTTCGAAGTCGCCTTGGCGTTCTTCTGCAGCGCGGCGATGATCTTCAGGTCGATTGCGTCAAGCGCTGGATTTGGCATCGTTCCCTCGTTTGGGCGTCGTTATTGGCTGGAGCAGCCAATATGATCGATCGGTTTGGGCAAGAATAGTCACATTCGGAAGATCGACGCAGGTATCGTTGAGCCGCGATTTCACAGGAGCCGACGATGACGATCCTTTCCGAGCTTGAGCGCAAGGTTCTCTGGCTGGCCGTCTGGATGATCCATCACGCCAATCATCTTCGGGCGTCGACGGACGGCCTCAAGGTCGGCGGCCACCAGGCGTCGTCGGCGTCCGCGTCGACCTTGATGACGGCGCTCTATTTCCAGATCCTGAGGCCGCAGGACCGCGTCGCCGTCAAGCCGCATGCCAGTCCGGTATTCCATGCCATCCAATATCTGTTCGGCAAGCAGACGGTCGAGCAGCTGCAGAATTTTCGTGGCTATCGCGGCGCGCAGTCTTATCCGTCCCGAACCAAGGATATCGACGACGTCGATTTCTCGACCGGGTCGGTTGGACTGGGCGTGGCGCAGACCCTGTTCTCGTCCCTGGTCCAGGATTATGTCACGGCAAAAGGCTGGAAGACCGATCGGCCGGAAGGCCGGATGGTGGCCCTGCTCGGCGACGCCGAAATGGATGAAGGCAATATCTTCGAGGCGCTTCTCGAGGGCTGGAAGCATGGCCTGCGCAACACGTGGTGGGTCGTCGATTACAACAGGCAGAGCCTCGACGCGGTAGTGCGCGAAGGCCTGTGGCAGCGTTTCGAATCCATCTTTCGCAACTTCGGCTGGGATGTGGTGATCCTGAAACATGGGACGTTGCAACAGGCCGCCTTCGAGGAAGAGGGCGGCGAAAAGCTGCGGACCTGGATCGATGCATGCCCCAATCAGCTCTATTCCGCGCTGACCTTCCAGGGCGGCGCTGCCTGGCGCAGGCGCCTGCTGGACGATCTGGGCGATCAAGGACCGGTCAGCCGTCTGATCGAGAAGCGCAGCGACGATGAGCTTGCGGCCCTGATGGCAAATCTCGGCGGCCACGATCTGGCGAGCATCATCGATGCCTTCGAGCAAGCGCGCGGACATGATCGTCCGACCTGCTTCATCGCCTATACGATCAAGGGCTTTGGCCTGCCGCTCGCCGGCCACAAAGACAACCACGCCGGACTGATGACACCGGCGCAGGTCGACGTGCTGCGGCAAGGCATGGGAGTCCGCGAGGGCCGCGAATGGGACATTTTCGAGGGCCTTGCCTATGACGAGGCTGCGATACGATCCTTCCTCGCGTCGTCGCCTTTTGCGCAGCCAGCCCCGCGTCGTCACAAAGCCCCAGCTGTTCCGGTGCCAGCGCGCATCGGCTTCGGCGCTCAGCCGGCCATGTCGACACAACAAGGTTTCGGGCTTTTGATGCACGAGATCGCAAAATCGGACAGCGAGTTTGCGAGCCGTGTCGTCACGACATCCCCCGACGTCACCGTCTCGACCAATCTCGGCGCCTGGGTAAACAAACGGGGTCTGTTCGCGCGCGGCGACCAGGCGGACATTTTCCGCCAGGAGCGCATTCCCTCCACCTTCAACTGGACGTTTGCGCCGTCGGGACAGCATATCGAACTGGGCATCTCGGAGATGAACCTTTTCACGATGCTTTCGGCGCTCGGGTTATCGCACTCGCTCCACGGCGAGCGACTGCTTCCCGTCGGCACGCTCTACGATCCCTTCATCGAGCGCGGCCTCGACGCGCTCAACTATGCCTGTTACCAGGACGCCCGCTTTATCCTGGCGGCGACGCCCTCCGGCGTGACGCTGGCTCCAGAAGGCGGAGCGCATCAGTCGATCGCCACGCCGCTGATCGGCATGGCGCAGGACGGTCTGGCGACGTTCGAGCCTGCCTATGTCGATGAACTGGCAATCATCCTGCGTTGGGCATTCGACTACATGCAGCGTACCGGCGAAGCCGAGCCTGACGACCACACATGGCTGCGAGATCAGACCGGAGGTTCGGTCTACTTGAGGCTCTCGACGCGCTTGATCGAGCAGCCGACACGCCCGATGGAAAGTAAGCTGGCGCGCGACATCGTCGATGGCGCCTACTGGCTGCGCCCGCCCGGGCCAAACGCCGACCTGGTGATAGCTTATTCCGGCGCAGTCGGGCCGGAAGCGATACAGGCGCTGGGATTGATGGCCGGCGATCGGCGCGATGTCGGGCTTCTGGCCGTGACCTCGGCCGATCGGCTGAACGCCGGCTGGTCAGCCGCGGCCCGGGCGCGCCAGTACGGCCATCCGCGCGCTTCAAGTCATGTCGAGCGCCTTTTTGCCGGTCTTCCGGCGTCCTGCGCCATCGTGACGGTGTTGGACGGGCACCCCGCGACGCTCGCCTGGCTGGGGTCGGTCCATGGCCACCGTACACGCGCTTTGGGCGTCGAGCATTTCGGCCAGACTGGTACGATCGCCGATCTCTACCGGCATTACGGGATCGATGCGCAAGGTATCATGGCTGCAGCGCAGGCGGTTTCGATTGGCCGGCCGCTGAGGCACCTCGGCTCCGCCGCCTGACCATCGATCACGCGCCTCCCGGCCGGCTCGTTCGATAGCAAGCCGTCAATACCGGAATTCATTGAGAGCGGGCCTGACCCGTCAGCGCCATCTTCCTCCGCTGCGAGAAAGCGCGGGGGAGATGAAAATGGCTGGCGCCGGCAATCTTGTGAGCCGTGAAACGCTGCGGTCTTCGATCGGGACGGGGGCGGCGATTGCGCATCACGGCGAGCTCATCCAGGGCGTCTTCAAGGATGATGGCGGGCGCCTTCATCGCGGGCTGGTCACGCTGCCGATCGCCGCTTTGAGGTCCGAGGCGACCTTTGCCAGAACCGACGGCGATGCGGTCATTGTCCACCCCGATCATAAGATCAAGGCTTCGGCAGCCGCGCGGCTCACACTCGATTTCTTGAATGTAACCGGCGGTGGCGTGCTGACACTTCAAAGCTCGATTCCCGTGGGGCACGGCTACGGCTCATCGACCGCGGACGTTGTCGCTTCCATTCGCGCTGTGGCCGCAGCCCTCAAGATCCAGTTGCGGCCCTCGAGCATCGGGCGTCTCGCCGTCGCTGCCGAGCGCGCCAGCGACGCGATCGCGTTCGATGAGCATGCGGTCCTGTTCGCGCAACGCGAGGGCACGGTGATCGAGAATTTCGGCGGCTCGCTGCCGCCGCTGCTTCTGGTCGGGTTCAAGGCGAATGGCGGCGTCCCGGTCGACACATTGCAGCTGCCGCCGGCGCGCTACGACAGTGCCGAAATCCAGGAATTCGGCGTGCTTCGGGCGCTGGTGGCGCGCGCGGTTTACCGTCAGGATCCAAATCTTCTCGGACGCGCCGCCTCGGCCAGCGCGGTGATCAGTCAACGGCACTTGCCGAAACAAGGGTTCGACGAGATCGCCGAAATCGCCAGGCGAGCCGGGGCCTGCGGGGTGCAAGTCGCCCATAGCGGCTCGTTGTTTGGTCTGATTTTCGATCTTTTCGCATCGAACCTGAAGCGACGGGCAGCTTTGACCGCACAACAGATAAGACGCGCCGGCTTCGAGGACGTCGAGGTCCATCTGGTCCATGCGGAGGGCTGGACATGGTGACCCTCGCAGTCGACTATTTCAGGGACCTTGAGACCCCACGCCTTGCTCGCTTGGCGCCAAATCTGGTGGCGGCGGCTTTTCCGTTGATGAAGCTGATGCCGGCCCGCTACATTCTGGATCGGGCAGCGTCGAATCGCGAATTGAAGGCAGGCTCCCACATCGTCGAGACGACGTCTGGCACGTTCGGCATGGCGGTGGCGCTGCTCGCGGCGGCGCGTGGCTATCGCCTTACCCTCGTCACCGCTTCGACCCTTATCGACGCCAAATACAAAGCCCGGCTGGAGCGCATCGGCGCCACGGTCATCGCACTTGACGATCCCCGCGGTGACGGCAATCAGCCTGGCCGGCTTGAGCGCCTGCGGGAAATCCTGGCCAAGGAGCCGGACGGCTTCTGGACCCGCCAATACGACAGTCCGGGAAACTGGCTCGCCTATGCGCGGCTGGCTGAACTTTTCATCCGGGCAATGGGAAAGGTCGATTGTCTGGTCGGCTGCGTCGGGACGGGCGGTTCGCTATGCGGCACCGCATCCTTTCTGCGAACGGTCTTTCCCCATCTGACGGTGTTTGCCGTCGATACCCATTGCAGCATTCTGTTCGGTCAGCCCGTCGGCAAACGTATGCTGCGGGGCCTGGGCAACAGCGTTCTGCCGAAAAACGTCAGGCATGAGCTTGTCGACGAGATCCATTGGGTCGGCGCCTATCCGGCGTATCTGAGCGCACACCGTTTGTTGCGCGAGCACGGCATCTTCATGGGGCCGACCAGCGGCGCCGCTGCGTTGGTGGCGCGGTGGGTTGCAACGACCCTTTCGGACGCACAGGTCGCGGTCATCATGCCTGACGAAGGCCATCGCCATGCCGAGACCGTCTACAATGACGACTGGCTTGCAACCCTGCCTGGCTGGCCCTGCAAGGAACCGTCTGAGCCGAGGACGCTGACGACAATCGCACCGGCGGCAGAGACCCAATGGACGCGCTTTCTTTGGCTGCGGCGCAGTCTCGACGATGTGCTCAAAACCCAGGCAGCAAGTGCGGTGCCGTCGGCTATTGGTGCGGTGGAGAATCTATGAGGCGAGATCCAGCCCGCTTTTGTCGAGCCAACGCCAGGCGTCTTGCGTCGTCTGGAAGATCTGGCCGTGTTCATTCGATCCGGCGGACCGATCGAGGTCCTTGAGTCCGCTGGCGGTCACGACGGCCACGACGCGGTCTGTGGCCGCGACGACCCCTCGATTCCTCAACGTCGATATCGCGATCAGCGGCGTAACCGATGCCAGTTCGGCAAAGATCCCTTCGTCGCGCGCAAGGCGTTCCTGCATCGCGATCAGGCCATGATTGTCGACGGGGACCGCGTGCCCGCCCGATTCGCGCAGAGCCTTCAGAGCCTGAAAGGTGCTGCGCGGCGTGCCGATCGATACGGCAAGGCTGTCGAAGAGCATCTTGCGTTCACTCAAGGCATCGGCGCCGCTGGCAAGGGCGTCCGCCAACGACCCGTGCACCTCCGCCGCGACGAGACGGGGCAGCTGCGTGATGGTCCCCTGCGTGTACAACTCGCAAAAGCCAGCCCACAGGCCGGACAACGCATCGCCATAGCAGACCGGCAGGACGCACCAGTCCGGCGCCGCGCCATCCGATTGCTCGACGATCTCGTAGGCGATCGTCTTGTAGCCCTCTATGCCGAGTGGATGGCTGCCGACCACCGGACCGTGATAGGGCGAGGCGATGAACCAGTCATAGTGGGCAGACGCCTGTTCCAGCAGCGACCATCGGTCCATTTTGTTGACCAAGGGCAGCACCGTTGCCCCATATTTTCGGATCTGCGCCAGCATCGCGCCGGCAGACCCGGCGAAAGTAGTGACAACGCACTTCAGCCCGGCTCTGGAAGCGTAGGCCGCCAGCGAAGCGCCGGCGTTGCCAGAAGACGCGGTCGCGACGACCTTCGCGCCACGGGCGCGCGCCACGCTCACAGCGACGGTCGAGAAGCGATCCTTATGCGACCAGGTCGGGTTCCGGCCTTCGTCCTTGATTGCGAGGTTGGGCACGCCGAGAAGCGCGCCGATGCGCGGAGCCGCGAGCAGGGGCGTCAAACCCTCGCCAAGGCTCACTGCATCCGCGGCATTGCAGGGGAGCATATGCGCAAAACGCCATAGCGAGCGCGAGGCGGTGGCGCCCTCCACGGGATGAGCGGGAGGATCCGCATACACGGGCCGAAGATTTGCGGGTGCGGTCGCCTGGCACCGCGCGCACCCCTTGGAGTCGATGCTGATATCGGCGGGGTAGGAGGCACCGCAACGGATGCAGACGAATTCCAGGACCCGGCTCTCGTTCGTTCGGGGTCGGCTGATCTTGCCTGAGGCACGCACGGATATCTGGTGCGCGAGGTCGCGAAACGGCCGGCTCGGCATGGCTATTCCTGTGTCAGGAAACGATGAATTCGCTGGTAGTTTCAAACAGCCAACAGCACCGCTGTCAATGCGGAATGTGCACTATAGTGTGTCGCACCATAGTGCGCGTCGTAGCATCCGTTGTTTGATGAAACTTCGCGGCGTTTTTGGTTTGAACGTGCAGCGGCTACGGAGAGAAAGAAAACTGTCTCAGGAGCAGTTGTCTTTCGTTTCGGGCCGCACGCGAGCCTATATCAGCAGCGTCGAGGCCGGTCGGCGAAACGCCACGCTGGATACAGTCGAGATCCTGGCGAAGGCTTTGGATGTGGAGCCGCAAGAGTTGATCGCGGCCGTTCCATCGAATCTGCGAGCAGTCCGCGGGACAAAGCAGACGACCTCAAAGTCAGCGGAATGAAGCGCGGTCTGTTCAGCCAGCATTGATACGGCTTTCAGGCTCTTTATCTTTGTGCCAGCTAATTGACTCCTGAAGTGTACATTCGGCGCAAGTCCCATTGAATATATCGCATCTGTGACCGTAAGTTTCTGGCCGGGACGGGGCCTGACTCTTGTCGAGGTCTGCCGATGGAGATCGATAGTCTTGTCGGGTTGTTTGCAGCGATCTCAAGGATCGATGCCGCGTGCTCGGTGGATGGTATCCTCCAAGAGTTCCGCTCTGCCATCGAGCGTTATGGCCTGCGTTATTTTCTGATCACCGGTCTGCCGGTGCCGCACGACACCGACTGGAAGCGAGAGATCCTGGTCGATGGTTGGCCGCCCGAATGGTATCTTCGCTACATGTCAGAGGATTACTTTTCGCATGATCCCTGCGTCGCGCAGTGCCGGCATTCGTCGAAGCCGTTCCTGTGGCAGGAACTGCCGCCGGCAAAGCTTGTTGCGCGCGCAAAGCTGGTGATGGACGAAGCGGCGGATTTCGGAATGGGCCAAGGCCTCTGTGTTCCCGTCCACGTGCCTCTGGCGGGCCCAGGCGTCGTCACGGCAGCGGGCGATCGGATTGAAATAGCGCCGAGCGTCGTGCCGTTCATCGAGACGCTTTGCGTGCATACGTTCCGACGCCTGTCAGGGCTGGAAGAATCCGGCCAGTCCGTAGAGGCCGCGCCCTTGACGCCGCGCGAGCGCGAACTCCTGGAGTGGAGCGCCGAAGGCAAGTCGAACGAAGACATCGCCTGCATCCTGGGCGTCACAAGGAACACGGTTGAGAGCCATCAGCGCAACATTCGAGGCAAGCTCGATGCAGCCAACGTCTCGCATGCCATCGTCAAAGCTCTGCGGCGACAGGAAATCCAGATTTAGCAATACCTGAATACCATCATACGGGCATGAAGCGTGTTTTCCTACGACCTCCACTTTTGGAGGCGTCATGGTCCGTATTCATCTGGTCACCTGGGAAAACAGGAAGCAGTATAGAAAAGTGCTGGAGCGCTATTTTCGTATCCGGTACGACATTTACGTCAAGCATAGACGCTGGCGCGCCGTCGCCCGGCCCATCAACATCGAGATCGACGCCTTCGACAACGAGCACGCGCTTTATGTTCTGGCGCTCGATACCAACGGCAGGATCGTCGGCGGCTCGCGTCTTGTACCGACCCTGCAGCCGCATCTCATGAGCGAGGTCTTCCCGGTTCTCGCCGGCGGCACGCCTCCGCGAGCGGCTGATATCTTCGAATGGACGCGGTTTTTTGTCGTCCCATCGCTTCGCACGCACGGGACCTCGTCGCCGATCGCCGGCTTTGTTCTGTGCGGCCTTCTCGAGACGGCGCAAAGTCTGGGGATTCGACAGATCAGCGTGGTGTGCGAAACATTCTGGCCGAAACGCCTGCGTGCGCTTGGCTGGACGCTTTACGAACTCGGCAATGCTCTCGAGCATCCGGATGGCGATATCATCGCGCTGCTGATCGATGTCACGCCTGAGGCCATTGAGCAGACGCGCCGCGCTTACGGCATCAGCGGCGTCATACTTGCGGATAAAATCTAGGCTGATTGCCACCGGCAGCTGAAGGTTCGCTCGCCAGAGGATATTGTCATCGCGCCCATTTGCGCGGTAGTCAGCGCTATGATGCACCGCATTGGGTTGATGGACTCATGACGCCGCTGGTCCTGATCTCTTCGAAGGACCCGGATTTCTTTCTGGTTTTCGGGCACATCCTTTCCGTAGCCGGCTTCGAAACCCGCCTGATCACGGCGGACAAGGAGATTGCGTCGACCATTAAGGCCGAAACGCCGCTTGCCGTTATCCTGGACTGTCATCCGGGCGACCGCGCAATCGCCAAACAATGCCTGTCGCTGAAGTCGTCCGAGGCGACAAGAGCAACGCTTCTTGCAGGCTTGGTCGCGCCTCGTTCCGGCAAACTGCACCTGGACCTTATCAAGGCGGGCGTCGACGAGATATTTTCGCGTCCGTTTGCCCCCGAGCAGCTTCTGACCTGGCTGCATGGCAAGGCAGGTGTTGCGAAGCTCGCGCGCGAAACCAAGACAGGCGATCTGGTGCAGGGCGATTTCCGCTTGGACCGACAGACCCACCGGACCTTCTTCAAGCAAAAAGAAATCGTTATGCCGCCGATCGAATTCAAGCTTTTGCGCAGCCTTCTGGCGCAACCCGGCAAGGTCCTCAGCCGAGAGGAACTGGTCGCGACCGCATGGCCTGAACACGCCGCCGCAACCGATATAAGGGGTGTTGACGTTCATATTGCCAGGTTGCGCAAAAGGCTTCGGGCATCTGTGGGAAGCGATGTGATCCGGACCGTCCGCTCTGCTGGTTATGCATTCGCGCCGGACTGGTAGTTCGCGCGGCGATGCCGGCGCCGATCCAGTTGTCATGTTGCCGATCGCGCCGCGGTTGCATGCGTGACGTTCACCAGGTGTCGGCTCTCAATGGCTCAGGATGGTGTCCAGGAACAGCCTGGCGCGCGGGTGAGCGGCTCCAGAGAAGAAATCACTGGAAGACGCGTGCTCGACGATGCTGCCTTGGTCCATGAAAACGATCTCATCCGCGACTTCGCGTGCAAAACCCATTTCATGCGTCACGCAGACCATGGTCACGCCGGTTTTCGCGAGCGCGATCATGACGTCGAGCACTTCCTTGATCATTTCCGGATCGAGCGCCGAGGTGGGTTCATCGAAAAGCATGATGCGGGGATCGAGACAGAGCGCACGCGCGATCGCCGCCCGCTGTTGTTGCCCGCCCGACAGCTGGGCCGGATAGGCCCGCGCCTTTTCGGCGATATGCACCGCTGTCAGGTGCCGCATCGCGATCTCTTCGGCCTCCCGCGCCGATTTCAAAAGGACCCGGCGCAACGCCAGCGTGCAGTTGGCAAGCACGGTGAGGTGAGGGAAGAGGTTGAAGCTCTGGAACACCATGCCTGTCAGCCGGCGTGCCGCGGCATCGCGATCGCTTTTCCCCAGACTTCTGCCTTCAAACTCTATCATCCCCTTTTGGAAACGCTCGAGACCGTTGATGCAGCGTATCAATGTCGACTTGCCGGACCCGGAGGGTCCGCACACGACGACGCGTGCACCCGCCCGTAAGGTCAGATCTATGTCTTTCAAAACGTGCAGGGCACCGAACCACTTGTTGAGACCGTCGATCCGCACGAGCGGGGAGGGCTGAAGCGTCGAGGTCGCAGGCGCGTGCCGGGCGAGCATCAGCGGCGCCCGCTCGCAAGCAGGAGCTTCTCGATGCGCTTCACTCCATAAGAAACGATCAGCGCCAGGGCGAGAAACAGAACGCCGGCGACGGTCAGCGGCTCCGCGTAGCGATAGGTCTCGGAAGCGATATCGAAGGCACGCCCGAGCATTTCCGGCACGGCCAGGATCGCGAGATAAGGCGTCGCCTTAAGGATCGAAACCAGGTAGTTGCCCAGGGGCGCGGCGATGTTGCGCAGCATTTGCGGTGCGATGACGAAGATGACGGTGTCGCGGCGGGTGAGCGACAAGGCTCTGGCTGCTTCCTGCTGGCCCCTCGGAATAGCGTCGATGCCCGCCTTGAACACCTCCGCCAGATAACCGCTGTAATAGAGGCTTAGCCCCAATATGCCCACCGTCATGGCGCCAAGCCGGATCCCGTAGAAGGGCATGACGAAATACAGGAAATAAAGCCAGGCCAAGACCGGCGTCGAGCGGATGAAATCGATCAGGAAACGCACGGCGAGGCCAGGCGCACCGCCCCCGCGGCGGATCATTTCGAAAGTGAAGCCAAGCGCCGACGCACCGAGGCAACTCAAGACCGTGGCGAGCAGGGTAGTCCCGATCGCACCGATTATGATCGGGATGGTCGAGAGCGCGAAATCGAGGTTAAATCCCACGAGGCGTTCCTCTTTCGGGATTGACCCGCGCCTCGAGCCAGCGGCCGGCGAGCGCGATCGGATAACAGACGACAAAGAAGGCCAGCAGCAACGCCGAATATATCGCGACCGGGTCGTATTCGGTCTGCGAGATTTCTTTGGCGCGGAAGGTCATGTCCGTCAGCGTGACCAAGGAGACGAGGGAAGTCGCCTTCACCAGCTGAATAAGGTTGTTGACGAATGTGGGACTCATGGCGACCAATGCCTGGGGAAGCTCGATCAGAAGCAGGATCGCCGGGCGAGAGAGGCCGAGCGCCATGCCAGCCTCGCGTTGGCCGGCAGGAAGAGATTGGAGCCCGGCCCGCACAGCTTGGCTGGCATAACCGCCGCTATTGAGGCCAAGCACCAACGCACTGACGGTCATCGCCGACAGAGTGACCCCCATGACCGGCAGAACGTAGTAGAAGACGAAGAGCAGGACGACGACCGCCGAACTGCGCCAGAATTCGATTACTGCCGTGACCAGAAAACGCGTCAAGCCGGTGGTCACAAACTGCGCGACGCCGAAAACAAGCGCGAAGGGCACCGCGAAGACCAAGCCATAGGCGGTGACCGCTGCCGTTATGCGCAGCCCTTGCAGGATCCCAAGCCAGATGTCGAGCATGCTCATGAAGCTTCGCCGCCCCCTGCCGTCAAGGGGCGCGGGGAAGCGAGCGTCGGAGCGTTTCGAGCATATTTGGAAGCGCCTTTCTGGCGCCGCGAAACCGAGCCCTCGGGACCGAACCGCATGACAATCCTCCGCGCCGTGGAAAGGGCGATCGCCGCCACTGCCAGGCCATTTCATAAACCCGGCGGGAGTCATATGTCAATAAACATGTACGTACCATTGCGCGCGTTCACATTCTGCCGATGTTGGAACGCCGCGATACGCTGGCCTTAAAGCTTCCTGAGCTCGGCGCCGCCGTTCGTCGGTTTTTGCTCGCCGCGCTACGACGGCGGTCGAAAGCTGTTGAATCGGACTGCTCCAGGCCTCTTTTGCTCATCCGACCGGAAACTGCTCGATGAGTTCCCGGGCCAAACGGGGACAGCATGGCTATCTTGCACAACGATACCGAAGCACGCGCGCGCAGCTCGCGTATGCTGCGCACCGCGCTCGGGCCCGCCATCGCCCGTTTCCTGGACGACCCCGCGATCATTGAGGTCATGCTGAACCCGGATGGCCGGATCTGGGTCGATCGGCTTTCGGAAGGTTTGGCCGATACGGGCGAAATGCTGGCGCCTGCCGCTGGCGAGCGGATCGTGCGGCTTGTCGCCCATCATGTCGGTGCCGAGGTCCATTCCCGTTCCCCGCGCGTCTCGGCCGAGTTGCCGCAAACCGGTGAGCGTTTCGAAGGCCTGCTGCCGCCTGTGGTCGCCGCGCCGGCCTTCGCCATCCGCAAGCCCGCGGTCGCCGTCTTCACGCTCGATGACTATGTCGCGGCGGGCATCATGACGTCTTGTCACGCCGCTGTTTTGCGCGGCGCGGTTGCTGGCCGCGCAAACATCCTCGTTGCCGGCGGCACGTCGACCGGCAAGACGACCCTGACCAACGCGCTGCTTGCCGAAGTGGCGAAAGGGACGGACCGGGTCGTCATCATCGAAGACACCCGCGAACTGCAATGCGCGGCCCCCAACCTCGTCGCGATGCGCACCAAGGATGGCGTTGCCACGCTTTCCGACCTGGTTCGTTCCTCGCTGCGCCTGCGGCCCGATCGCATTCCGATCGGCGAGGTGCGCGGCGCCGAGGCGCTGGACCTCTTGAAGGCGTGGGGCACCGGGCATCCCGGTGGCATCGGCACCCTTCATGCGGGCTCCGGTATTGGCGCTCTGCGCCGACTTGAGCAGCTGATCCAGGAGGCCGTCGTCACTGTCCCGCGTGCGCTGATCGCCGACACGATCGGCCTTGTCGCCGTGCTCTCCGGACGCGGCGCCGCGCGACGGCTTGTCGAACTGGTCAGGGTCGAGGGTCTGGGCCCCGATGGCGACTATCGCATCGCTGAAGCCACACCGATCAACACAGGAGACATTTCATGATCCGCCTGCTTTCGCGCTGCCAAGCCAGCCTGGCCGCGGCCAGCGCCGCCATTGCCTTCAATCTCATGCTCGCGCCGGTCGCCCTTGCGTCGGGCTCCTCGATGCCGTGGGAACAGCCGCTCGAGAAGATCCTGCAGTCGGTCGAAGGACCGGTATCCAAGATCATCGCCGTCATCATCATCATCGTCACCGGTCTGACGCTGGCCTTCGGCGACAGTTCGGGTGGCTTCAGGCGGCTGATCCAGATCGTTTTCGGCCTTTCGATCGCCTTCGCGGCGTCGAGCTTTTTCCTTTCGTTCTTCTCTTTCGGCGGCGGAGCGTTGATCTGATGACGACCGCTTTCGAACAGCTCGGCGCTGTGCCGGGGTGGACGGTGCCGGTGCACCGGGCGCTCACCGAGCAGATCCTGCTCGGGGGCGCGCCGCGTGCAATCGCGATCCTGAATGGCACGCTGGCGGGCGCTGTCGGTCTTGGGCTGCGGCTCTGGCTGGTCGGTCTTCTCATTTGGGCAATCGGACATTTTACGGCGGTATGGGCTGCCAGGCGCGATCCGCTTTTTTTCGAAGTCGGCCGCCGGCACCTGCGGCTGCCCGGACATCTGTCGGTTTGAGGGCACTGCCATGATGAGGCTTGCCGAATACCGCCGGACTGCTGCTCGCCTTGCCGACTTTCTGCCTTGGGCGGCACTCGTTGCCCCCGGGGTCGTGCTTAACAAGGACGGCAGCTTTCAGCGCACCGCGAGATTTCGCGGACCCGATCTCGACTCCGCCGTAGCGGCGGAACTTGTCGCGGTGGCAGCGCGCATCAACAATGCCCTTCGTCGTCTCGGCTCGGGCTGGAGCATCTTCGTCGAAGCGCAGCGCCACGAAGCGGCGTCGTACCCGGAAACCCAGTTTCCCAATGCGGCCTCCGGCCTGCTCGATGCCGAGCGCAAAGCCGACTTCGACGAGGAGGGGGTTCATTTCGTATCGAGCTACTTTCTCACATTCCTGCTCCTGCCGCCGCCCGAAGACGCCACGCGCGCCGAGGGCTGGCTTTATGAGGGTCGCGACCAGTCGCGCGCGGATCCTGGCGAGATCGTCCGCGCCTTTGTCGACCGGACTGAGCGTGTGCTCTCTCTGCTCGACGGCTTCATGCCTGAATGCCACTGGCTCGACGACGGCCAAACGCTCACCTACCTGCATTCGACCATCTCGACCAAGCGTCATTCGGTGCGCGTCCCCGAGATCCCGATCTATCTCGATGCGCTGCTGGCCGACGAGCCGCTCGCCGGCGGGCTCGAACCGCGGCTTGGCGACAAGCATCTCCGCGTGCTTACCATCCTCGGCTTCCCGACCGCCACCACACCTGGCCTGCTTGACGACCTCAACAGCCTGGCCTTCCCGTACCGCTGGTCGACCCGCGCGATCCTGCTCGATAAGGTCGAGGCTGTCCGCCTTCTGACCCGGATACGGCGGCAATGGTTCGCCAAGCGCAAGAGCATCGCCTCGATCCTGAAGGAGGTGATGACCAACGAGGCACCGGCACTCCTCGACACCGACGCCGCCAACAAGGCGGCTGATGCCGACACCGCATTGCAGGAGCTCGGCGCCGACATGGCGGGCATAGCCTATGTCACCGCGACCGTCGCCATATGGGATAGCGACCCGCGCGTGGCCGACGAGAAACTGCGGCTCGTCGAGAAGGTCATCCAGGGCCGCGACTTCACGGCCATTGTCGAGACCGTCAACGCCGTTGATGCCTGGCTCGGCTCGTTGCCCGGGCATGCCTATGCCAATGTCCGCCAGCCGCCCATCTCGACGCTCAATCTCGCCCACATGATCCCCCTCTCTGCCGTGTGGGCGGGGCCGGAACGGGACGAGCATCTGGTCGGTCCTCCCTTGCTTTACGGCAAGACCGAAGGCTCGACCCCGTTCCGGTTGGTTCTTCATGTCGGCGATGTCGGTCACACGCTGGTCGTAGGCCCGACCGGCGCCGGCAAATCGGTGCTGCTGGCGGCGATGGCGCTGCAATTCTGCCGCTACAGCAATGCTCAGATCTTCGCTTTCGATTTCGGCGGCTCGATCCGCGCGGCGACGCTCGCCATGGGTGGCGACTGGCACGATCTCGGCGGTCATCTCACCGAAGGCCTGGACGCGTCCGTTTCGCTGCAGCCGCTCGCCCGCATTCACGAAACCTACGAGCGCGCCTGGGCGGCTGACTGGATCGTCGCGATCCTGACGCGCGAGGGCATCCAGATCACGCCGGAGGCGAAGGAGCATATCTGGGCGGCGCTGACCTCGCTCGCCTCGGCGCCGGTCGAGGAGCGTACCATCACCGGGCTCAGCGTGCTTCTGCAGGCCAACGACCTGAAACAGGCGCTTCGTCCCTATTGTGTCGGTGGCCCGAACGGCCGGCTGCTGGACGCAGAGGCCGAACACCTCGGCCAGGCATCCGTGCAGGCGTTCGAAATCGAAGGTCTGGTGGGCACGCAGGCCGCGCCGGCCGTCCTGTCCTATCTGTTTCATCGCATCGGCGACCGCCTCGACGGTCGTCCGACCCTGCTCATCATCGACGAAGGCTGGCTTGCCCTCGACGATGACGCGTTCGCCGGGCAGTTGCGCGAATGGCTGAAGACGCTCCGCAAGAAGAATGCCAGCGTCGTCTTCGCCACCCAGTCGCTATCCGACATCGACAATTCGGCTATCGCGCCGGCGATCGTCGAAAGCTGTCCAACCCGGCTGCTGTTGCCCAATGAACGCGCGATCGAGCCGCAAATTACCGCCATATATCGCCGCTTCGGCCTGAACGACCGCCAGATCGAGATCCTGGCCAGAGCCACACCCAAGCGTGATTATTACTGCCAATCCCGTCGCGGCAACCGTCTCTTCGAGCTCGGCCTGTCCGAGGTCGGGATTGCGCTTTGCGCCGCGTCCTCCAAGAGCGATCAGGCCCTGATCGGCAGCATCATTGCCGAGCATGGCCGCGACGGCTTCCTGTCGGCCTGGCTGCGTGCCCGCGACGTCGGCTGGGCCGCCGACCTCATTCCCGACCTCACCGTTCCCGAACCTGAAAAGGATCCCAGACCATGACTGTTCGTCAAAGCCGCCGCCGTGTCCTTCTTCTGGTCGCGGCGACGCTCGCCACGCCGGTCGCGATCTCGCCGATGGTGACTGCGCCAGCGCATGCCTTCATCGTGTTTGATCCATCGAACTATTCGCAGAATGTCCTGACGGCCGCGCGCTCGCTGCAGCAGATCATGAACCAGATCACCTCGCTTCAGAACCAGGCCCAGATGCTGATCAACCAGGCGCGCAACCTGGCGAGCCTGCCTTTGTCCTCGCTGCAGCAACTGCAACAGTCGGTGCAGCGCACGCAACAGCTTCTCGGTGAAGCACAGAACATCGCCTTCGACGTCCAGCAGATCGACAAGGCATTTCAGCAGCAATACAGCAGCGTCTCGCTCTCTTCCTCCGACCGGCAACTCGTCGCGGATGCGCGCTCGCGCTGGCAAAACACAGTGGGCGGCCTCCAGGACGCAATGCGCGTCCAGGCGGGTGTCGTCTCAAACATCGACACCGGCCGCGCGCAGATGTCGGCGTTGGTCGGCGCCAGCCAATCGGCGACCGGTGCGCTGCAGGCGACGCAAGCTGGCAACCAGTTGCTTGCGCTTCAGGGTCAGCAGCTTGCGGACCTGACAGCCTTGGTCGCCGCCAATGGTCGCGCCCAGGCGCTGACCGAAGCCGAACGTGCCGCGGCGGTCGATCAGGGTCGCGAGCAACGCCGACGCTTCCTGGCGGCTGGATCCGGCTACCAGGCAGGCTCCGTCCAGATGTTCAACCGCTGAGGTCGATCGCCATGGACGGCAAAACCTTCGCTCGCGTCGTGGCGGTCGTCTTCGTCGCCGTCGCCATGGCGGCGACGGCGCTCGAGATGAGCCGGAAGGAAGACAAGCCGGCGGGGGAGGGGCTGCACACACCGGTGGCTTCTGGGCCTAATCCGCTTCGCGATGGCCTGCGCCGCTGCCAGGTCCTCGGCGAGGCTGCTTTGCGTGACGATGGATGCGCGCGGCTGTGGGCCGAACAGCGTGACCGCTTTCTCGGTCTCGAAAAGCCGTCGGGGCGTTCGACAAGCGAGCCGGCCGCTTCGCCGTCGCCGGATCCTGCCCTGCACGAGGCCCGCTAAAATGGGCAATACCGGCGTTATCGACCAATTCCTGGCCACCTTCACCCGCTATATCGACAGCGGCTTCGGCCTGCTCGGCGGCGAGGTCGCCTTCGTTGCCACCACGCTGATTGTCATCGACGTGACGCTTGCCGCGCTTTTCTGGAGCTGGGGCGCCGATGACGACATCCTTGCGCGGCTCGTCAAGAAGACGCTCTTCGTCGGTGTCTTCGCCTATCTGATTTCCAACTGGAACGGTCTCGCCCGGATCGTTTTCGAGAGTTTCTCCGGTCTTGGACTCAAGGCGAGTGGAACCGGCTTTTCGGCACAGGACCTGCTGCACCCCGGCAAGGTGGCGCAAACCGGTCTCGACGCCGGACGACCATTGCTTGAGGCGATCTCCGGCTTGATGGGCTACATCTCCTTCTTTGAAAACTTCATCCAGATCGCTTGCCTGCTCTTTGCCTGGGCGCTCGTCCTACTCGCCTTCTTCATCCTGGCGGTGCAGCTCTTTGTGACGCTGATCGAGTTCAAGCTGGCGACGCTGGCAGGCTTCGTGCTGATCCCCTTCGGCCTCTTCGGCAAGACGGCCTTCATGGCCGAACGCGTTCTCGGCAACGTCATCTCGTCCGGCATCAAGGTTCTGGTGCTTGCCGTCATCATCGGCATCGGATCCACGCTCTTTGGCGAATTCACTCAAGGCTTCGGCGGCGAGAACCCCACCATCGATCAAGCGATGGCCATCGTGCTGGCGGCGCTGTCGCTGCTTGGCCTCGGAATCTTCGGTCCCGGCATCGCGAACGGCCTCGTCGCGGGTGGGCCGCAGCTCGGCGCCGGTGCGGCCGTCGGGACTGGCCTTGCCGCGGGCGGCACCGCAGTTGCAGGCTACGGAGCAGCCAGTCTCGCGGCGCGAGGCGCGACAGCCGCATTCGCGGGAGCGGCGTCAACCGCGCGTGGCGGGGCGTCACTCGCTGGGGGCGGTTCGGCCGCCTATACGCTCGGCGCCGCCGGCCAGTCGGGCGTGGCAGGCGTCGCCTCCGGCTTGGGCGGCATTGCGCGCGCTGGCGCTTCGGCGGCAGCCTCTCCGCTCAAGCGCGCCGCCGCAAGCACCGGTCAATTGCTCAAGTCAAACTTTGCCTCTGGCGCCGGTTCGGCCACTGAAATCACCGGCGGTTCGTCGACCATGGGAACGCTTGGCGGCGCCGCTGCGCCAACGGCGGCGGACGCATCCAGCGCGGGCAAGCCATCCAGCGCTCAAGGGCAGCCCGAATGGGCCAGACGTCTGCATCGCTCCCAACGCCTCGCCCACGGCGCCCAGACCGCCGCCCACGCGGTGCGCGCCGGTGACAGCCATGGCGGCGGAGCCTCGATTTCTCTTTCTGAAGGCAAATGACGAAATGAACATCTTTAGGCGCCCCGCCGTCCACTACGGCAAGAGTCCTCGACCGGAAACACCCTATCAGAAGGCGCAGCAGATCTGGGATGAACGCATCGGCTCCGCACGCGTGCAGGCACGCAACTGGCGCGCCATGGCGTTCGGGTCCCTGATCCTGTCGGCGGGACTCGCCACTTCACTGGTCTGGCAGTCGGGCCGCGGCACCGTCGTGCCCTGGGTCGTGCAGGTCGACAAGCTGGGCCGGGCTCAAGCGATCGAGCCCGCAACCGCCGACTACAAGCCGACCGATCCGCAGATCGCGTGGCATCTTGCCCGCTTTGTCGAGCAGGTACGGTCCATCCCCGCTGACCCGATCATCCTGCGCCAGGACTGGCTGCGCGCCTATGATTGGACCACCGACCAGGGTGCTGCGGCGCTCAACGACTATGCGCGCGCTGCGGATCCTTTCTCCAAGGTCGGCAAGCAGCAGGTCGCGGTGGACATTTCGTCAGTCATCAGAGCCTCGCCGGGCTCCTTCCGTGTCGCCTGGATCGAGCATCACTACGAAAACGGTCAGCTTTCTGGCACCGAGCGCTGGACCGCGATCCTGACGATCGTGACGCAGATGCCAAGCGACGCCGAACGGCTTCGCGCCAACCCGCTTGGCATCTACGTCAACGCCATCAACTGGTCCCGGGAGATGAGCCAATGAGCCCGACCTCGCGTCTTGTTGCCGGCACGACTTTCTCGAGATATCTGCTGTCGGCGCTGGTCTCGGCAACAGCGCTGCTTGCGGGTTGCGCCACGCCTGCGAAGAAGCCGCCGACGATCAGCTACGATACCTACGTTCCGCCCTTGCCGCCGGCTCGGGCCGCCGCGACCGACCAAAGGCCGAAACCTCTTCGCGTGCCACCAGGCTGGGCGCCCGCGCGGGGCGGCGCCATCGGGCAAACACCGGCCGCCCGTGTCGAGAACGCAAATGCCGCGGCGCGCGTCGAACCGCGCCGTGAGGGCTACTACAACGCGATTCAGATCTACCCATGGAGCGAGGGAGCGCTCTATCAGGTCTATGCCTCACCTGGCCAGATAACGGACATCGCGCTAGAGCCTGGCGAGAGCCTGACCGGAGACGGTCCGATCGCGGCCGGTGACACCGCGCGCTGGATCATAGGCGACACCGAAAGCGGGTCCGGCATTGCCCGACGCGTCCACGTCCTGGTGAAACCCTCGCGGGCGGACATCACGACGAACCTCATCATCGCGACGGACCGGCGCAGCTACATGCTTGAGCTACGCTCAGGCGCGAAGCCCTACATGCCCGCCGTTGCCTGGTCATATCCGGCTCCGAAAGAGAGCCTCCTGCAGACGGTCGCCACAACGCCGATCATACCGCAGCTTACGGCGCGAAATTATCGCTACGGCATCACCGGCGACAGCCCTCCCTGGAAGCCGGTGAGCGCCTACGATGATGGCCGCAGGGTCTATGTCGAGTTTCCCCGCGGCATCGTGCAAGGCGAGATGCCGCCGATTTTCGTCATCGGTCCGGACGGCGAGGCTGAAATCACCAACAGCCGCGTCGATCAGAACATCCTCATCGTCGACCGCCTTTTTGGCGCGGCCGAACTGCGTCTTGGCGCCGGCAAGCGGCAGCAGACCGTCAGGATCGTGCGCGTCGACAGGAGAACCGATGGGTTGTGGCGGGGCCCAAGCGACAGCGCAGCATCGACGCTGCCGAACGCAGTGCACAGAGGAGCGCTGCAGCCGTGAACGAGAAGAATATGGCCGTCGAACCCATGCGGCTTCGCGCCGACCCGCCGCGTGTGACGCGTCTGTCGCGCAAAATGCTCGCAGGCATCGGCTTCGTCGCCTCGCTCGGTCTAGGCGGCGCGCTTGTTTATGCTCTGCAGGACGCCAACAGGTTCAAGCAGGGCGAGGAGCTCTACCCTACCTCCAATCGGCCGCCCGCCGACGGACTGGCAACACTGCCGCGCGACTATGCCGGCCCGATCCTTGGGCCGCCGCTGCCTGGCGATCTCGGCAGGCCGATCCTCGATGCTAAGAACAAGGGGCAGGCGGTCGTGCCGCCCTCAATCGCAAGCCCCGCGATTGACGAAGCCGAGCAGCGCCGACGAGCCGATGAGGAAGCGGCCAGAACCTCGCGCGTCTTCTTCCAGACAGCGCAAGGAGATCCCAGGCCCGCCGAAGCGTCCGCTCCTGCTGTTAACGACTTTGCCGGTCAGTACGGTCAGCCAAGTGCGCAGGATCGCCAGCTTTCCTTCCTGTCCGCCGCCGCTGACCGGCGGACCGTGGCCCCGGATCACATCACGCCGCCCGCGTCACCCTATGTGCTTCAAGCCGGTGCCGTGATCCCGGCCGCGCTCATTACCGGCATCCGCTCGGACCTTCCCGGGCAGATCAGCGCTCAGGTGACCGAAAATGTCTATGACAGTCCCACCGGGCGCTCATTACTCATCCCGCAAGGCACTCGTATTATTGGACAGTACGATAGCGGGATTGGTTCCGGGCAGCGCCGCGTGCTGCTTGTCTGGAACAGGCTGATCTTTCCCAACGGACGCTCCATCGTGCTGGAGCGGCAGCCTGGCGCGGACGCTCAGGGCTATGCCGGCCTGGAGGATGCCGTCGACTATCACTGGGGCGAGTTGTTCAAGGCCGCGGCGTTGTCGACCATTCTGAGCGTTGGCGCGCAGACCGGTTCTTCCGATCAAGATAGCGATATCGTGCGCGCCCTCCGAAGCGGCGCTTCCGATAGCGTTAGCCAGGTGGGCCAACAGGTCGTTCAGCGCCAACTCGCTATCGCGCCGACGCTCACGATCCGGCCGGGGTTTCCCGTTCGCGTCCTCGTTACCCGCGACCTTGCCCTTGAACCATACGGAGGCTGACATGGCCAAGTTGAAACTCGCAACGATCGCCAACGACAAGCCAGTCAAGATTACGGTGGAACTCCCGGCGCCGCTGCATCGCGATCTGGTGAAATACGCAGAGATCCTCGGGCGCGAGACCGGGCGGCCATCTGCCGATCCATCGCGCTTGATCGCTCCAATGCTTGAACGGTTCATCGCAACCGACCGCGGCTTTGCGAAAGCGAAGAAGGAGCAGGCCTGAACCGAGCTTTCCACGGCCGCCAACCGGCGAGCGCCTTGAGCCGAGACGACGATAGGAGCTCTCCTGTCGATGGTTACGGCCCAACACGAGGCTCGAACGGCTCGTTCGCTCGGTGCTCGAGGCCTGGATCGATTGGATCCTGCGCGTCGGGAATGCCGGCTGGTTCGACTGTGTGGGTGGAACCAGAGAAGTTGGAGGAGTGGCGCTATGTCTGGCGCCCGCAGCTGATCAAGCTCTGCGATAAAGCCACGACATACATCAGCCGGATGGCTGACGGTTGCCGTCTCATCGACAGATGAGCTGCATGACGTGACGGCGCCTGACTGTTGAAGCGCCCGCCGCCGTCGCACGGCAGTCGATATCAAGCCCGGAAGGCGCCGAGCCGAGACGTCGACTGCCTGAGAACCGAAAACGCGTTACGCCTGCAATTCAGCCAAACCACAAATATATCTGAGGAGACAATTCCCATGAAAGCAATCGTTGTAACGGACCAGACTGCGGTAATGGCCGGAATGAAGCTTGTGGAGCGGCCCGAACCACGGGCAGCGATAAACGACGTCCTCGTTCAGGTTTATGCGGCGGGCTTCGTCAACACCGAACTGGAGTGGCCTTCGACCTGGGCGGATCGAGCCTTTCGTGATCGGGCACCGTCGATCCTCGGCCATGAACTGGCGGGTGTGGTCACCGCGCTCGGCTACGGCACCACGGGGCTGTCAATCGGTCAGCGGGTTTTCGGCCTGTCGGACTGGCATCGCGATGGCACGCTCGCCGAGTACGTCGCCATGGAAGCGCGCAACCTTGCCCCGCTGCCTGGCGACGTAGACTTCACGGTGGGAGCGAGCCTGCCGATCTCGGGCTTGACCGCCTGGCAGGGCCTGTTCCAGCACGGCCGTCTTCAGGTGGGCCAGAGCGTGCTTGCGCATGGCGCGGCCGGTGCCGTCGGTTCGATGGTGGCGCAGCTCGCACGAGAAGCCGGAGCCTATGTCATCGGCACCGGACGAGCCGCCGACCGCCAGAAAGCTCTCGACTTCGGCGCAAATGAATTCGTCGACCTTGGGAACGACACTCTGGAGGACATCGGCGGCGTCGATCTGGTTTTCGACGTCATCGGCGGCGACATCCAGAAGCGGTCGGCAGCCTTGATCCGGGCCGGAGGAACGCTTGTGACAGTCGTCGGACCCACGGATGTTAGACCCGCTGACGGCCTGGCGATCGACTTCGTCGTTGAGGCCGATCGCGCCCAGCTGTCCGAAATAGTCCAGCGGATACGAGATGGAAGATTGCGGACCAATATCGGCAAGGTAGCATCTCTCGTCGATGCCGTCGCAGCTTTCAATTCGACCGAGCGACGCGCGGGAAAGACGGTCATCCGCGTTCGTCCGTAATAGCTGGAAAGGGCCGCCGAAACTGAGGCCGTCCTGCTCAACCCAGGATGGCAAGGAGAAATCCCTGAAGGCAGGCTCAAGGGTTGCGGCGCCGTCGCACCATAGGCTGGAGGTCGACTGCTTCGTTGCGATCAACGATATCGACACACGATATCTTGAAAAGCCCTATTACGTCATTCCGGCCGACGGCGCGGCTGCCGAGGCATTCAATGTGCTGCGCGAGGCCATGGCTAAGAAGCGGGTAGCCGCTCGATCCTGCGTTGTGCTTTACCAGCGGGGCCGAGAGGTCGTGATCCAACCCTTCCGCAAGGGACGGGATGCATTGGCTGCTCGGATGGAGCTGGGCTGGCGCAAGCCTCTTCGGTGTGCTGATCGCGGCGACGGATCCGGTTTCGGTGCTGGCGGCCTTCAAGGAGATGAAGGTGCAGCCGCGGCTCGGGCTTCTGGTCGAATCCGAAAGCCTGCTCAACGATGGCGCGGCCGCCGTCGGTTTCGCTATCCTGGTCGCGGTGGCATCAGGCGCAAGCGCCACGCCCGTGGCCATCGCCTCTTCCTTCGTGTGGATTGTCGCTGGCGGCATCGCGATCGGCGCGGCGCCCGCAATCGCACCAACGCCCGCGCCGCTCAAGACGCTTCCGGGCAACGCCTACAAGTTCAAGGAGATCGTCCAGGAGGTCCAGTTCGCCCTGCTCGCATTCGGCTACTACAGCGGCGAGATAGACGGCGAGATGAATCCTGAATTGAGGGCCGGGCTATCGCGCATGCGGGCGGATTACTCGCTCAAGGTCACCGGGACAATCACGCCGGAGACGCTGACTGCGCTGAGGATTGAAGCGCGTTAGCTACCCGCAAGTTGCAGGGCCAGGCTGCATGAGCGGACCAGCTAGTCGGTGCCGCGGCCTTGAAAAACATTCGACAGGGCTTGACGGAGGGCACGCGCGAAACCAGCCGCGACGTGCCGTCAAACAGCAGCGCCGCGCCGGTGTGCCTTCAATCGCTTTCCCTTGCAAGGAGAGCTGCTCCCAGGCTGGCGGACTGGTGGTGAGGATAGGAATTCCGTTCCCTAAGCCGTCAATCCTCGGCTAGTGGCCCGATCTGGGAGACTTTAGCCCTTGCCCCAGCCGCAAGGAGCTTCGCCTCCCGCATCAGCGAATTCCAATTCAGGCCGATCAGGAGAGCAAGTTCGTGCGCTTGAGCCTCGGTAATGCCAGTTTGTTCAACGAGCCTCTGGACGAGCGATGTCGTCTGGTTCTCATCTGACATTGGCTGGCTCCCTCCAGCGCCCCGATCTGCCGCAACATCTGAACCTTGGATCTGGTTCCGTAAATCGATGAAAAGAAAAAGCCCGACAGGGGGCTGCCGGGCTTGAGCTTGGGCTTGCAGCGGCGGGGACTAGACGCGGGGGCGTTGGGGTGCCGCTGCAATGAGGCTGATTGTGATCATATCGGAGGGTGGTTGGCAATCATCATCAAATCGGATGAGGGCCGAATCGTCTACCCTGCGACTCGGCCCTTACAGCCCGCAGCACTGTTCCAAGGAGTTTAGGGACACCTAAGCGCGCGCCGGCTGGTGGTCAGGATAGGAATTCCGTCGCTAGGACGTCAACAGAGAGGCCTAGCCGACCAAAAAGTGTCCCACTCTGGAACGAATTCACGGCGTGGCGATTTAGAAGATGCAGTCGATCCGCCGAGGTGTAGCTGCTCTCTCCGTCGCAGAAAAGCCCGTCGCTCACGCTCATTAGCTGCGGCGGGTTTTGCTCTTGCTGGGCCGAGCCGGATTCAGTTCCTACGAGTTTGCGTCTTTCTCTCTTCCTGCTCATCCAGGGCTCCTAGCAACTGAGTGACGGATTTCGGCAGCGTCGGTTTGACCACCAAGTCCAGCCGCTTGGACAGCCTCTCTCTTATGAAGTGGCTAACTGCCGAAAGGTTTGGCCTGACTCGTCAAGGCTGGACCTTGTGCAGCCGCATCCAGCAGGGCACGGTCTCATGGGCGGAACTCGCCCGGAAGGCACATTCCCAGATGGAATTTCCCTGGGAGAACGTACCCCAGCCCAACTCCACTCTAAACCCAAGCACCTGCCGTTGGGTCAAGGGTCGCGGGAACCTCCCGAATGCGAGGGGATGGGCTTCGAGGCGATCCTCGGACCAGCAAGCGCACGATGCCGTTCGGGCTCGGCTGACAGCGGCCTCCGGATCCCGCAACTCGGCGCCCGAAGCACTTGATTTCAGGGAGCGGAGAACGCTGCCACCCCGTTGGGCCACAAGCAGGCCTGGGACGGCGGCGCCTCCATCGTCTGGCACGGGCGGCTCGGGGTCGAGACCGCTCCTGTGCTGTCACACTATTTTCCTTGCCGATTGGCACGTTCAGCCTTCCACATACACGATGCGGCGCGTCGACGGCTCAACCAGCACCGGTCGGTTGTTCACATAGACATACCGGTACCGGTAGTTCGGGATCTTCTGCAGGGCTACCGTCGCAGGCAGGGTCGCGCCTGTCACAACCTTGCCTTGAAGGTAAACAGGCTTGACCCGGTGCTCGCTGATGTAGGTGCGGACCTGTTCGGGGGGAGTGATCACGGTACCAGCCGCACCGCCGCCCACGATCCCCGCCGCGCCGCCCACGGCAGCGCCAACTGGACCACCGATGATAGCGCCGGCGATCGCTCCGGTAGCGCCGCCGGCGACGGCTCCGGCATTAGCCTGATCGCGAGGAGCTTTCACCACCGCGATGCCTGAATTGGCCGGCCGCTCGGTCAAGACGACCCGATTGCCGCCGAATTCTGCGGTGACGTAATCGGAATAGACCCAGCCTTGACCACCGGCCTCGGCGACGGTGCACCATTTCGAGTTTTGCAAGCAGCCGTTCAGTGTGGCCGTCTGGCCCGCCCGCAGCACCCCGATCACCGGATACTGCGAGCCCGGACCTGCGCGAACGTTAAGGTTTGTAATGGCGGATACGGGAGTATCGGCAAAAGCTGCGCCAGACAAGGCGACAAGCGCGCCTGCCACTGCGGGTAACAAAGGCCTTCTCATGGTTCTGTCTCCGTTTCATGGTTCCCTTCAGAGCCAAAAACGAGGAAGAGCCACGTGCGTTCCGCTGGCGGATTGCTGAACGGATGTCATTGGGATCGCTCTGCCGCTCCTGCTTGGTCGAGATATGCTCATCATCGAAGCGGTCGATCTCCCCGATGCCATCGACATGGCTGCACGCACAGCCGCGCGGGAGCATAGGCTCATTGAGGTCCGACCGCTGGAACAGCTATGGTCGCGGGGAGAAGCGGGGCAGATCTTGAAATGCCGGTATCACTGACGCTATAATGCGTCATAGTTTTTGGCGGTGCACGGAGGTGCTGCGATGAGCCTGGCACGATACGCGGATAACGGTTTGTTCGCACCGAAGAAGATTGCGGACGCTTTCCGCACCACGAGCGAGGAGATCGCGCGTACCGCTGGTCTGGGGAAAGATGCGGTCCAGCGCCGGGAGCGGGTGCGCTCAGACAAGACGCAGCGCCGCCTGCGCGAGATGGTGGAAATCGTGAACAAGGTCGAGCCGCGATTTGGCTCCGCGCTCGTGGCCTATGCCTGGTATCGGTCCGAGCCGCTGCCGGGATTTTCGGGGCGGACGGCCATGCAGCTCGTGCGGGAAGGTCGAGCCGATGAGGTTCTCGACTTCATCGACGCGGTCGATGCGGGGATTTACGCCTGACCATCGCCGCCATCGCCTATTCGGGCCGCCTCTACCGTGCTCTTAATCCGGTGTATGCCCGCGAGCCTATGTCGGGACGTGGCGCCGAGCTTTATGGAGGACGTTTCAACCCCAAAGGCATGCCGGCGCTCTATGCGTCGACCTCGGTCCTGACGGCTTTGCGCGAAGCCAACCAGGTAGGTGATCTGCAGCCCACGACGCTGGTCGCTTATCGTGCCGAGATCGAGGCCGTCTTCGATGCGGGCGACCCCACTGCTCTTGCAGCAATGGGTCTCGATGCGGCGGTCCTCGCCGATCCAACATGGCGCGATCAGATGAGAGACCATGGCGAGGCGCATACACAGCGATTTGCCCGTGAGCTGGTCGCGCAAGGCTATAATGGCCTGCTCGCGCCGAGCTTCGCCAAGGGCGCCGCACTCGGCGACTTGAATCTGGTTCTGTGGCGATGGGGTGACGCTGCCCCATCCAGGCTCGAGCTAATCGACGACGAGCACCGGCTCGGTTGATCTAGCCCGGCCGCTGCCCGCGTTGCCAACTATGCTGCCTTCGACAGGAGCCGGGAACTCAAGTCTGACGGAAAGAGTGCTTGCACTTTCAGCCCAGTAGGGTACCGCTGCGCTTAAGCCATCCGGGTCATTTCGTCGCCACCTAGCGCGACCTTGTCGATCATCTGCATCGGTGGGGAAGTGCCATCAATTGGAGACGTGCCGGAGAGCGTAACAATTACGAAGCCGTTCGCCATGGTGCAAATCATCACTGCTTTATCGATTCTGCTCCTCACGGCCTTGCAGAAATCCCGGATAATGTTGGCCGCGGACTCTGCGTGCGGGTGCACGTTGCTAGCCCTGATCCTTTCGCCCCCTCCGATCAGGTCTCCGAGTGGTCGAACGGCGCGGCAAGGTTGAGGGTGCCGGCGAGCGTTTATTCATATCTTGATGCGGGCCATTTTTTACTGACAGCGAACTTGCCGACTATGACGCCAAGGCCTTGAGACGCTTGGAAGCGGGCCATCGCGTTCTTGGAGGTGCTCGTCGTCTCCTGAGTCTCCAAGGTCTCGCGGCCGGCCTTGGCGTAAAATGACCACGATTTCGAGCTGCCAGGCAACGGCTTCGAGTTCGAGCTTGTTGGCGTAAGCCCAGGGCAGGAGATCGTCGATTTGGCTATTTGGCTGGCCGTTGGCGAGCCGTGTTCATCACTCAACCGTGAGATGCGCGAACGCCTTGGTAGCGCGTGCAGGAACACGCTGGCTCGGCGCCGAAGGGCCTGAGCGACCCGCCACGGAATGGGTTCGGCCGGGCTTAACAGGGCGACTGAAACACATGCGCGGCGAAGACGACCTGCGACACGCGTCATTGCAGGACTTACCCGAGGACGGAACGTAAGGCGCCTGGCAGCCTTAGTTGTCGGGTGACGCACCCTCGCCAGATGGCGCGTTGTTCTCGGACTGCCCACAGTCCAAGAGCTTGCCATTCATCTTTCGCGGGTGGCGGACTCAAAAGCAAATCGACTTCTGGGAAGCCGAACGAAGTCGGAACCCCCGGCGGGCGCCGGTGTTTCTTCATCTAACGGAGGATGAAACATGGCAGCGCCGCGCGCGGTTTGGAAGGGTTTCCTGAAATTTGGATCGGTCGCATGCGGCGTAAAGCTGGTGGGAGCAACCACTGAGGCGGGGAAGGTCCATTTCAAGATTCTGAACCGCGAAAACGGCCTGCCGGTCAAGAGCGCCTATATCGATGAAGGAACCGGCGACATCGTTCCTTCAGAAGATCAGATCAAGGGCTACGAGGTTGAGAAGGGCGACTTCCTCGAAATCGAGCCGGACGAGATCAAAAAGCTGAAGCTCACGTCGCAGCACACGCTCGACATTGAGGGCTTCGTCGCGATCGATGAGATCGACACGAGGTATCTGGAAAAACCCTATTACGTCATCCCGGCCGACGGCGCCGCTGTTGAGACGTTTTCGGTGTTGCGAGAAGCAATGGCCAAGAAGCGGGTCGCGGCGCGATCTTGTGTTGTGCTGTACCAGCGGGGCAGGGAAGTCATTATCCAGCCCTTCGGCAAAGGAATGTTGTTGACCGAGTTGCGAACCCACAACGAGATGATTTCAGAATCGAGCATCTTCGACGACATGAAAAGCCCCAAATACGACAAGGATCTGCTCGAAATTGCCGGGCTGCTGATCGACAAGAAGGCAACAAAGTTCGACCCCTCGAAATTCGAAGATACCTATGAGGATGCGCTGATCGCCATGATCGAGGCCAAGCGCAAGGGCAAGAAGCCGCCCAAGCCGGCGCCGAAACCCAAGGAGAACGTGGTGGACCTAGCTGCAGTGCTGAAGAAGAGCCTCGCCGCGGAGGGCATCAAGGGGCGGCCAAACGCAAAGCCCGCGCGAAAATCCGCCTAGCATGGCAACGGACGGCCCCGTTCGGATTCCTTTTGTGGGGACAGCATGTGCAACGACTATGAGCAACATGTCGCCTGGGCCGAATATTGCCGGATGATGGCTTCGCTGGCGCTGAAGATCCCGGCTCATCAAACTGAACTTGATCTTCCCCAAGCTGATGATATCCGCATCAATGATCCGGCGCCGATCATGCTCGCTGCCGGAGACGGAGTTGAACTTGCGTCGATGACGTTTGGGTTTCCGCCGGCCGGCCCGAAGGGAGGGCCAGTGTTCAACTTCAGATCGGAAGGACGTCGTTTCGCTGACAGCAAACGCTGTCTGGTCCCGGCCTCGGCGTTCTTCGAATTCACTGGCGCCAAATACCCGAAGGCGAAACACCGCTTCACTCTGAACGGCGCTCCTTTCCTGGCTATCGCCGGGCTCTGGCGGGAAGCGGCCGGCAACAAGCCGCCCACCTTCACCATGTTGACGACCGATCCCGGGCCGGATGTCTCGCCATATCACAATCGCCAGGTGGTCGTTCTTCAGCCCGAAAACTGGTCAGCGTGGCTTGATTTGTCGAGACCGGAGAGAGAGTTGTTGCGACCCTTGCCGGCGGGATCGTTGTCCGTTGAGACGGTACGGCCAGAGCGCGCCTGAGTTCAGTTGCGGAGAGGCTCCGGCACACTGAGCGGTCCAATCTCGAAAATTCGCTGATAGACGCCCTTGCGGCGCCAGGCGCCACGTGCGCGTCCATTCTCCCTGTCGCGCTTGGGATCGAACATGATCCCGCCGAAGTGGTCAAGGAATGCGGCGGCGGCATTGCGATCAGCGAAACAATGCAGTCGCCATTGCTCCTGCTTGCCATCTTCCCAGACCGCAATCACCGCCCTGATCCGGCATGAAAGGCCCTCCTGATCGAGGAATCGCTGGATCAGCGTAAAGTTGCGCCCCGTGCAGATGTCGTCGGGCAGGGCGACCTGGTGTGGCATCTCGCGGTCGATCACCGAAGGCGGCGGAATGCTGTGACTGCGCCTGACCATCAGTGGCGCTGTTGTCGGTCTCTGTGCTTCCAGGCTTCCTTCAGGATGATGTCGGTCCGGTCGCGCATTGCATCGGAAAGCGAAATCGCCAGGTCAAGGCTGTCGGGATAGATCGCCATGATCCAAGCGGCCGTCAGCTCTGTAATCGCCTGCTTCTGGCTGACATCTGACAGTCCACGCAGGTGCTTTGCCATCTTTTGAGCTGCTCGGTGGATGGCAGGCAGTTCGCGCCTGACGGTCGCGTAGATTTCGGGCTGCTCGGCTTCGGTTGCACGTATCGGTTTCATGGTTCTGTCTCCTTTCGCAAACAGTGAACGAAAAGAGAACAAAGAGTCAAGACGCACCTTGACTGCATGGGAATATTTTCCTCATTTCAGCGGATGTCGGAACAACCCGAAAAGTGGCCACGAGGCCAGGCTTGGACGCTGATGCATGCCCATGAGGCAGGGCAGATCGCGCGCATCTCCTGCGGCCATTGCCACATCACACGCCATTACAAACCGATCGAGCTGCGCGAGGTGATCGGCAATGTCACCATAAACCAGGTGCGAGAAAAGGTGCGTTGTCAGGCCTGCGGCAAGCGGGAGTGGATGTCGGCGGAACTCTTCCATCCCTACGGACAGGAGCTGGTGAGCATCCGTTTCCGGCGCATGAAGGAAATACGATGGCAAAGGCATGTGATTTGGCGCGACGAGTAAAGTCTATTTGAGGACCGTCAAGTTATGAAACTCTTCAAAACGGCCAGGGAAATTGCGTGCGAGATACCGCACAAGCTTGGAATTATCCATCAGCCGGTCAAAATAGCGGCGAGCGAAGACGAGTTCCAGGCTCACTGGTCCGCGCCGGTCGAGCGCATTCAAAAATGCTCGGCTAAGATTGGCCAAATCGCACTCCATTTCTGCCCTCCGGTCTTCGGGAAGGCTGGCTAGCTCAGGTTGCGGACGGAATTCTTCAACCAGGAGCGACCGTTGCGTGAGGGCGACGAGCATCTTCACATAGTTGAGACTGATCGGCCCCCTGGCAATCATCAATCGCGCAATCTCTATTTGCCGGACCGGAAGCACCGTCCGAAGCAATGCGAAAAGCCCTCCTGGCCCGGTGCAGTCCCTCAGCAGATCGAGGACCTCCGGGCAGATCTCGCCGGCGGAAATCGAATTCACTTCCCCGGAGGTGGGTTCCGATGAACTCTGTGCGGGCGGCGAGTCGCTGATTCTCCGCGCCAAGGAACTTGGCATCGTAGCAAGACTTTCGGATGCCAACCGCTCGCGGAACTGCCCGTCGCCTGCTATCAGGCGTACCGCCATAGCGATCCTGTCCAAACGCTGCTCCAGTTCTTTCACCCCTTCGATGAAGACGCGCTTGCGCCTGCACTCGGCGTCGTAAATCCTAAGGAACTCGGGAGTAGAACGGCGCATCTTCGGGCGTAGCTGATCGGAGGCCAACGCGCCGGCATGTCGGCGGTCGTTGTTGAGGAGAACCTGGCAGGCAGCTTCCCGGCTCAGCCGCTTGGGCCTCATGTTGCGCTCTCGACAGCGACCCGCTCCGCCAAAGCAAGCAGCGGCATCAGTGTGGGGAAAACATAGGAATCCAGAACCGCTCCGTTGTTGGCGTGCAGATCACGTTTCCCGGCGATCTCACGGGCCGGTGCAATCAGGTAGTCTCGAATGGTGAGGTCGCCGGGATTCATTCGGATCAGGACATAGATGTCCGGCAACGGTTGCCGATCAGCCTTCACAAACCATCGTGGATAACCGAAGTAGGAGGCTCTGCAGCGCGCTATTGCGATCGCCACGGTGATCTCCTCGTTGATCTGGACGACGCCTGTCCCTGCGTCATAGGCCGCAACCGCGCCCCGCGCTTCAACTGCGGCCAACAAATCATGAATCGCCTGCAGCCTCATAGTATCCAGTCGTCGGTTGACGTGGATGTAGCGGTAATTCTTGGGCGCCTGGTATCCGATCAGCTCATAGGCTTTGACGAGGGTCCCAAAGCGCCACGAGTATCGTTGGGCCGGCGGGCAATCGGGTGCGGCGTCGATGATGAAGGTGGATAGGGCACCGCGGCGTGCCAGCAGCGCCTCGAGGGCGTCCAACATCTCCTGATCGGACATGTGGCGGTGGATAGTCTTGAGCAAAATCTGCGCGCGTCTGAATAGCTTGCGATCGACGATCGGCTCAAGGACGTTCTCCACGCGAAGCCACTGTTCGGGAGGATTGTGGACCCGATGGCTCTTCAGCCTGGTCGAGCCCCTGTTCCAGACGCTGTTGCCAATGTAGTTCTCGTTGGTCAGCAGCGAGTGGACAGATTCTCGCGTCCAGGGGCGCTCCAGGTCGGTCAGCAGGCCGCGCTTGTTGAGCGTTCGGGCAATCTCCAGCTGTGACTTTTGTGTTCTGACAAAGTGGTTGAAGATCCATCGTACAGTCGCGACCTCGTCAGGCGGTCCGTGGATCAGAACGATGCGATCCGTCTGCAGGTTCTTGTACTCGTAGGACGAAAGGATGCCTTTGGGACGCCCATGTTGATCGACAAGCAGTCGCCGCAGGCCAAACCCTGCCTTGCCGCCTTGTCGAAAACCCATCCGGATTAGCCTCGCCTGGCCAATGAAGACTTTCTGCGACAGCATTCTACTGTGCTCAGCAGCCATGCTGCGCTTAATCGCCTTGAGCACATCGGATCCAATGCTGCCGTCATTTGCGAACTGTTCAGCGCAGAACTCGATCCGCACACCTGCCATCTGACATCGATACTCGTATGCGGCGCTCTCATCGATATTCTGGAATCGTCCCCATCGGCTTACGTCGTACACCACGACGGTCTCGAAATCGGCTCTCCCGATTTCGACATCGGCCAGCAACTGCTGAAGGCCGGGGCGGCCTTCGAGGTTGAGCCCACTGCGGCCCGCGTCCTCGTAGGTGGCGACGATGTCGTAGCCCATGAGGTCCGCATAGTCGCGGATGGCATCCCGCTGATTTTCGATCGAGTAGGCCTGATACTCAGTCGACATGCGCAGGTATTGCGCGGCGCGAACCCTTCGCCTCCCGGCAGGCGGATTGCCACCCTCTGCAAACTTGTCCATCGCCTTGCACCTTGGTGCCGGCAATTTAAACTAGCGGTCGATCGCCCTCCAGCAAGGGAAACTGAGATGCAGCAATATGTCGGGCTGATCCATCAGGAAGGCGCCAGCGACTACGGCGTGTCATTTCCCGACTTTCCCGGGCTGATCACGGCCGGCGCCACTGTTGACGAGGCGCGCGATCTCGCCGAGGAAGCGCTGGCCTTTCACGTCGCAGGAATGATCGAGGACGGCATAGCGGTTCCGCAACCTACGTCGCTCGAGCACATCGAGGCAGATCCGGACCATCACACCCAAGCTTCCATATTGGTGCGCTTGAAGATCGCCTGAACGCGCGGCTGGTTGCCATCGCCCGCCTAACTTTCCCATTTGGCAACCATGGCGTTCAACCGGCAGGAAACCGTGATTCACTTCGTGAGCGGGGTCTGCCGCCGTTCCGCCGCAATGCGACCGCACTCGGGCTCTGTTCGCCCCAGCCTGTCAGTCACCCGGGGCTTCAGAGGAGTTCTAGTGATGATCATCAAGAAGGCTATTCTGGCGGTGCTGATGACCGCGGCTCTTGCCGGCTGCGAGACACAGACCGAAGGCCAGCAGCGGGCCACCACCGGCGCGTTGATCGGCGGCGCCGGCGGCGCGCTGGTCGGTCAGGCGATCGGCGGCAACACCAAGAGCACGGTGATTGGTGCCGCGAGCGGCGCGCTTCTCGGCGCCGTGGTCGGCTCAGCCACCACACCGCAGCGCCGCGGCGAGCAGCTCTGCCGCTATCAGGACCGCTACGGGCGCATCTACACCGCGCCCTGCGACGACCGCTACTACAACGGCAATTATTGATCCTGCTGGGTCTTCCTTCTCCCCTTAACGGACCTCGTTACGGGGAGAAGGTACCCTCCCGTTTCCGGGCCAGGGAGCCGGGGTGGACGCATACCAGTAGTTGCGCCGCAAAAGTTGCTACTCGGCGGGACTTGGCTTAAGCGCCAGTTTCTTCCGCGCGAACCGGCTCAATACCACGCGGCCGACTTGCTGGCCGGGCATCTCGATGAGCCTGTAGGTCACGAAGGACAGGGCACAGACCGTGGGCAGCACGATCGCCAGCACGACAGCGAAGCGCAGGGGCGCGTCCATCTCCTGGCCGTAGCGGGCAATCACGAATGCCGCGACTGGCTGCAGCACCAGCAGGTGGATGAGATAGATGCTGTAGGACAGCTCGCCCAGAACATGAAAGAGACCGCCGCCCAGCGCCACGGCGATCTTTCTCGACACGGCGCCCGCCAAGCCGGGCAGCATGCGGTAGAGGACAAGCGCAAAGAAGCCCAGCACCAGCGCTTCGCGTATCAGGAATTTCGAAAGCCCGTAGCCGTCGCCAAAGGGAATCGCAGCAAGCGCCATGGCCAGGGCCAGATGCAGCAGTGGCCTCGGTCGGCTTTGTGCCAGGACGCCCGCCAGAAGCATGCCGCAAAGAAACACCTGGATCTTCAGCGGCAGGAAGGACGGCATCGGGAAATGGATCGATAGCGACTTGAGGATCATCACAGCCAGGCCGCCGATCGCCGCCACGAGTATGGCGCTCCATATCCAGTCGAAGCGGCGCACCAAAAGCATCAGCGCCGGGAAGACTGCGTAGAACTGCATTTCCAGGCCAAGACTCCAGTCGGGCAGCGGCGTCCGGTAGGCGAAGTTCGGGGAAAGGCCGAACAGGAATGTCAGGTGGGCGAAAATGTTTTTCAGGCTGCTGTCGAGGAAGCGCTCGGGCGCCTGCGGCACACGGCCCACGAATGCGTCGATGACTGTCCGCGACTCATAAACATACGGGCCGAGCGCCAGCGCGAAGAACAGCATGACGTAGAACAGCGGCGCGATGCGGAAATAGCGCCGCGTCCAGAATTTGAGCCAGGTTTCAGGCTTTTGCCAGGGCTCCTTGTCCTGGCGCAGCTGATAGTGGAACACCATCAGGAAGCCGGAAAGCATGATGAAGAGATCGACGCCCAGCGCAGGATCGCCAAGCACCGGAATATGCCAGCCGGTCAGCAGCAGGCAGTGACCAACCAGCACCCACAATGCGGCGGCGGCGCGAAGGCCATCCAGGCATTCGATGCGCGATGACTCGGTCATGCTCTCTCCATGCTGCAATGCAGCATGGCGAGCGAGCCACGAATGTCAACCCGCGATGTGACCAGGACAAGCCGGCGGCAACGGCTGGGTTGGCGCTCTACAACAATCTCGTTGCGAGACGGGAATTGGCCGGACGCCCGCTCGGACGTTCGATGCTAAGGCCGAAGCGCTGCGGCTACACGCCGAGATAAGCCACTCGCTGCTGGATATCGTCCTGGATGCCGGACATATGGTGCATCAAAGCAAGCCGCAGGCGGTTCTAGCCATGATTGATAACATTGCGGCGCTCGCGAGCGTTGCCGACCCTGTCTCTGGAACCACTCGATGATGCGACAGCTCCAAGCGCGCACCGTCGGGTTTCGATCGGTGGCGGCTGCGAGCCCACAGGGGCGGCCGCCAAATAGGTAGTGAAGATATTTGCGTATTTTGTAATGACGTGCTCGCGACACCCAGAGTTGTGGCAGCGTGGGTTTTCGCTGCCACGAGATCAGTGTGGATTGCCGGCTTTTGGACGGTAGCAGCAGCACTGCTTTGCAAGGGGGTACTTCGGGCTGCTTATGGGCTGAGATCCCAAGGACCGCGCGTTGGCCAGCCGGGCGCACAGGCCGAGATAACGCTTCTAAGGACCTCCCTGGCGCTCGTCCCCATTGATCGTAAGATCAGCTCTGCGAGAGCTATTGCCAGTCCTCCAGGCCGCCTCGCGCTATGGCTGGAGAAGTGCGCCACCATATTGCGCCCAAAGGTGTTCGCACTCCCATATCCTCAAGCTTGGCGCTCCTGGTTCCCCATATAAGACCATTGCACCGCGAACGTCGTATCCAAGCACCGAGGCATTGGCGACGAACTGGATGGCGCGCCCTAAGCTGATGGCGCCGATCCGGGCTTCAATCTTGCTGGTGAGGTCGATCACTCCGAAGATTTCCGCATCCGTGCCTCTGCCGGCCAAAACAGCCATCGAGATCGCGTCGTCCAGGGCAAGGAGCATCGCGTGAGTCCCCGTAAGTAGCGCTTGCTAACTTCGATAAGCGAAATTGGTTCCGCGTCCTGGATGAACCTGAGATCAACCTTCAGTTTCCGTCGCCTGGTGGATACCCGTAGGGGGAGCGAGTGATCTGGCGCTATGAGTAAATGAACAGCGGGAGCGGCTGCGACACTCTGCTCGGTGGGCCAGGACGAGTCGGGGCCTAACAGTCAGGACGCGGCTCAGCGTTATCGCGGAGAACGCTTTTTACCCGTGTCCTTCGCCGGCTTAACTCCCCGGCTTGCTGCTAGCCGGGTATGATTTGACGCCGGCGTCGGAAACGGTCCTGGACGCCGACAGGCTTGCTTACAACAACGTCCGATCACCATAAAAGGTGACCAGGTCTCGCGGGCTACGCCATCCTCGCTGTGGGAATAGTGTGAAGCATTTCAGGCTTCAAATGGGTGTATCGTTTCAACATCTTCCAGTCCTTGTGTCCCGTAACCAGCGCCACCTGTTCGATAGTGAACCCGGCTTCGAATAGGCGGCTCGTGCCTTCGTGCCGCAAGTCGTGAAAATGAAGATCGTTGATGTCCAGCTCAGCGCATCCTCGACGGAAGGCGGTCCCGACTGATTTGTGATTGAATGGGAAAATTCGATCATCGTCATTGCTTCGCTTTGCGCGCTGTTCCTCAACGATGGCCCATGCGTCGTACCCAGTTGCCGCGAATAGCGGTATGCGCTGATTATTGCCATTCTTGTTGCGCGGGTCTTTCCGGTCGCGGATGAGAAGCATCCGCGTGCAAGAATCGACGTCAGACCAACGCGCTTTGCAGATCTCCTCCTGCCGCATGGCCGTAGCGACGGCAAAACGTATGATGCGACCGACGGGCGCTATCTGCAAAGGGTTTGAATTGAAGTGAGCGATTAGCCTGTCGAGTTCATCCTGGGTAGGCCGCCTGTCGCGCTCACATCCCTTGCCGACAAGGCCGAGGCGCTTAAGTGCGATGCGCGCGAGATCCACAGGCTCGACCTTGACCGGTAGCCCGTGGACCGCCGCAGCATGAGACAGGACAAGTTTTATAAAGCCGATATCAATGCTGAGAGTCATCGGTCCGGCACCTTGCGCGGCCCGGTCACGACCAAAACGAATGAGCCGTTCGCGATCGAGCGCAGCGACGTGGCACTTCCCCAAATCTCTTTTCAGCATCGCAAGGGCCGCAGCCTTGGAGCGGCGAGGGGCCTTGCCTACATCGCACATGTCGTCGATATGAAGGTCTATGAGTTCGCCGAAAGTTTTCAGGCGCGCTATACGGGACTTGGTCGGCGTCTCACCGCGATCAACTTGGCGCTCGGTTTCGGTCGCCCAGCGGCGTGCGTCGTCTCTCCGCAGGAACGTCTCGCTGGCGTAGCGACCTTTGCGACGGACTTGCACACGCCAGGAACCGGACGAGAGCTTTGTGTAGGTCGCCATTTTTTCGTGTGCGCTCCGTGTGCAATGAGAGGTCGAAACGTGGCGAAAAGGGTCGTATTCTGGCGTAAATTCGTGTGCACTCGGCACCATCTAACGATTTGATACTAAAGAAAAAATGATGAAAAATCAAGAGCATAGAATAGCCGTTGCGCCCATGATGGACTGGACGGACCGGCATTGCCGGTTCTTCCACCGTCAGCTGACGCGCCGCGCGCTGCTTTACACCGAGATGGTGGTGGCGGATGCGGTCATACATGGCGCGCGCGAAAGACTGCTCGGCTTCGACGCTGTCGAGCATCCGGTTGCGCTGCAACTTGGCGGATCGGATCCCGCAAAGCTCGCCGAGGCAGCGCGGATCGGCGAAGCCTTCGGCTATGACGAGATCAACCTCAATGTCGGCTGTCCGTCCGATCGCGTCCAGTCGGGGACGTTCGGCGCCTGCCTGATGAAGACGCCGGTTTTGGTCGCCGAGTGCGTCGCGGCGATGAAGGCCGCGGTGAAAATCCCCGTCACGGTCAAATGCCGCATCGGCGTCGACGATCAAGACCCAGAGCCTGCGCTCGACATGCTCGCCGACGGCGTGCTCGCCGCCGGCGCCGACGCGCTCTGGGTGCACGCCCGCAAGGCTTGGCTGGAAGGGCTGAGCCCTAAGGAAAACCGCGAGATCCCGCCGCTCGATTACCCGCGCGTCTATCGGCTGAAGGCCAGAAAGCCGGACGAATTCATCGGCATCAACGGCGGCATCCAGTCGCTCGCCGAGGCCTCGGCGCATCTTTCCCACGTCGACGGCGTGATGCTCGGCCGCGCGGCCTATCATACGCCGGGGATCCTGACCGGCATCGATGCCGCCTTCTATGGCGAGGCGCCCGCCGCCTTCGATTATTCGGCGCTGATCGATGCCATGGCCGGCTATGCCGCGCGCCATGTCGAGCGGGGCGGGCGACTGGGCCACATTACCCGCCATATGGTCGGACTGTTCCACGGCTTGCCCGGCGCGCGCCGCTTCCGGCAGATCCTCTCCACCGACGCGAACAAACCCGGCGCCGGGCCGGAGGTGCTGAAGACCGCGTTTTTGGCAATCGATTTCGCGGCGGCAGAAGCCGAGGCAGCCTGACTGTCGGCTGATGCATGTCGCGCCGCATACTGCTGCGCGACACGCATCAGTCCCGCAGGATCATGCGGTCGCCGCGCACGTCGAAGCCCGACAATGAGCCGATGAAGTTCATGCCGAGCAGGCTTTGGTCAAGCATGCCGGGCGCGGCGACCATCACCGACATGTCCTTGCGCACGATGCCGCCGATCGCTACCTCGTCGGTCCTGACCGTCGCAGCGCGCGCCCTGCCATTGGCCGTGGCGACATCCACGCTGTAGCTGAGCGCCGCCGGGTTGAACCCAGCGGCTTGAGCATCTTCGGACGTCAGCACCGTGCTGGTTGCGCCGGTGTCGACCACCGCGCGCACCGGCGTGCCGTTGACCAGGATGCGGGCTTCGAAATGGCCGTTGTCGGCTTTGTCGAGCGTGACGGTCGGGCGGCCATTCTCCACGCCTAAAGCCAACGGACTGCCCGGGACAAAGCCGGCGGTGACGCGGCTCGCCACATCCTGCAACTCGTAGCGATACTGGTAGCCGGCGATCAGCACGAGCACGAATGCCGCCCAGACGCCCAGATTGCGCGCCATGTCGCCCAGCGGGCGGCCGGAGCGGAGCAGGCTCGCACCGATCACCATCACCAGGACGCCGACCCAGATAAGCCGGCCGAAATCATTGTTGTTCATGCCGAAAGTGCGGCCGGCCGAATTGTTGAGCATGAGCAGCACGACCCCGACGCCGATCACCGCCATGACGATCCAGAACAACCGGTTCATCGGTTTCTTCTCACAGAACGCCGCGCTCGCGCGCCATGCGGGTACGCCGGGTTTCGCGGCGCGGCCGCCGCTCGACCGTTTCGAGCCGCGCGGGCAGTTCGGCCATCACCGCCCGGCGCTTTTCAGGGGTCATCGCGAGCCAGGCGGAAATCTCGTCGCGTGTGCGGCCGCAACCAAAGCAGAAGCCGGTTTTCATATCGATCGAACAGACCAGGATGCAGGGAGATTCGATGGCGGTCATGCTGTTCTCTTGCCTTTATTCCACATGGTGCAACCGCCGGAGCAATGCAAGCCCTCCGCATTGCGCCGCAAGGCGACGCGTTCGCGGCATCGCCAGGCAGTTGTGCCGGATGGAGAAGGCGGCTATGCCGCCTGCGACTTCCGCAACGAACTGCGACCGACATAATGCCTGCTAAGCCTTTCGACGATTTCCGAAACCTTCTGGCGGCCCTGCCGCCGGCCGACGATGCGGCGAGCGCCCGCGTCCGGGCGCTTTTCGCCAAAGCCGAAAAGCCGAAGGAATCGCTCGGCCGCGTCGAGGACGTCGCGGCCTGGCTTGCTGCCTGGAGCGGGCGCGCGCCGCCGGCGATCAATCGGCCTCTGGTGGCGATCTTCGCCGGCAATCACGGCGCCGTCAGGCACGGCATCTCGCCGCGGCCGGTGGCGGCGACCGCAAATGAAGTCGAACTCTGCGCCGCTGGCGGGGCCGCGATCAACCAGGTCTGCATCGCCAACGATCTCGGCCTGAAAGTCTTCGACCTCGCCTTGGATATCCCCACGGGCGACATCACCGAGGAGGCCGCGCTCGATGAACGCGGCTGCGCCGCAACCATGGCCTTCGGCATGGAAGCGGTCGCCGGTGGCGCCGACCTTCTGTGCCTTGGCGATCTTGGAGTCGGCAACTCGACGATCGCCGCCGTGCTTTGCGCCGCGCTGTTCGGCGGCAACGGCATCGACTGGGTTGGTCCAGGGGCGGGCGCCGATGCAGCGATGATTGCGCGCAAGGCCGAGGTCGTCGATCGGGCGCTGGCATTCCACGGCCCGGATCTGAGCGACCCGCTCGAAGCCTTGCGCAGGCTCGGCGGACGCGAATTCGCGGCCATCTGCGGCGCCATTCTCGCGGCGCGCATGGAGAAGATTCCCGTCCTGCTCGACGGATTCGCGGCAACAGCGGCGGCCGCCGTCCTTTATGCCGCCAATCCAGGCTCGCTCGATCATTGCCTGCTTGCCGGCCTGACGCCGGAGCCAGGCCACGCCAAGGCGGCCGAAAGGCTCGGATTGCGGCCGCTGCTTGATTTCGGGATCAGCCATGGCCAAGGGGTAGGGGCTGCTCTCGCCGCCGGTATCGTCAAGGCCGCGGCACTGACCAGCTCGGGCATGGCGCTGGCTGTGCGGCTTTAGCGCCCGGCGAGTCAGCGGCGTCCGCGCGCGGCGACCGTCTTGGTCGGCAAGGCCGGCAATTCCTCCATCACCCGGCTCAACGGGAAGATGGCGATCGCCTCGGTGCCTTCGCGCAGCTTGGAATGAAGCTCGAACTCGCCGCCATGCATGGCAAGCAGCCCCTGCACGATCGGCAGGCCGAGGCCGGTTCCCTGCTCGGCGCTCTTGATGGCGATCGAGCCCTGGCCGAAGGCGGAAAGCACCACCGGGATCTCTTCTTCCGGTATGCCCGGGCCGTTGTCCTTGACCGAAATGTACTGGCCGCCGCCGGCGGTCCAGCCGACACGCACGCGCACTTCGCCGCCTGACGGGGTGAACTTGATCGAATTGGACAGAAGGTTGAGCGTGATCTGCCTGACGGCGCGCTCGTCGGCGAAGAGGCGCGGCAGGGTCTCCTCGAACTCCTGGATGATACGGATGTCCTTGTTGCGGGCGCGCAGCTCCATCATGTGGCAGCAGTCCTCGACGATGGTCACCAGCACGACCGGCTCCTCGTTGAGCTGGTAGCGGCCGGCCTCGATGCGCGACAGGTCGAGGATCTCGTTGATCAGGTCGAGCAGGTGCTGTCCGGACTCATGCACGTCATGGGCATAGTCGCGGTAGGTCGGATTGTTCATCGGCCCCAGCACTTCATTGGCCATCACTTCGGAGAAGCCAAGGATGGCGTTGAGCGGCGTCCTGAGCTCGTGGCTCATCGAGGCGAGGAAACGCGATTTCGCCAGATTGGCGTCCTCGGCGCGCCGTCTTGCTTCGTCCGACATCGATTTCGCCGTCTCCAGCTCGGCGATCAGCGCATCCTTCTCCGAGCGGAAGGACAGCACCATCAACGAAGCCTGGTTGAGATGACGCGCGACGTAACCGAAGAAGGGAAGCGCCGCGATGAGCAAGGCCGCCATCGTGGCCTCGATCGGCGTCCACAGGCGTATGACGGTGTAGACATAAACGGCAACGGGAATGGCAAAGGTCGCGAACAGCGCGCCGCCAAGCGACGAGGCCATCACGGCCGTCGTTGCCATGGCGATCAGCAGCACCATGGCCTTGGCAACATGGAATTGGTCGATCTGGCATGTGGCGCAGCCGACCCAGGCGAACCACGCCCAGCCGAGGCCGCAGAGGAAATGGCCGATCAGGAAGTCGCGACGCGTCTGCGCCGGGTCGAGTTCGGCCGCCTCGGTCCGCTCCACGCGACGCGCCATGAACGCGACGATCGTGTAGCAAAGCAACGTCGACAGCGCCCAGATGGTGATCTGGCTGTCCAGACCCGCCAGCCGGCCGATGGCCGCCACGGCGAGCACGAGCAAGGGGATCGCGACCGCGCTGACCACCATGGCGCGCGCATGCAGCTTCAGCAGTTCACGGTCGAAATCGAGGCTGCCCGCCTGCTGCGAAAGGCGGTCGCGCGTCTTGCGCACCGCGCGCGCCACATCGCTGTTGCGGTGCGGTTTACGGCGGTCCACAATAAACTTATCCGCTGTGTTCGAGCGTTGCAAAGGCATACAGACTTCAATTTCTGCGCGCAGCGACTTCCGGTTCGTTAAGCTACGTTCGAATGATTAAGAGACTGTTTGCCATATGAGCCGTTTCGGACCGCGAGGACCGCGCCGACGCTATGTGGCGAGCCGGCCGCGCAGCCACTGGCGCAAGCTGCTGGACTACGGACTTGCTATCCTTCTGCTTGGTTTGCTCATCCTGGTGGCGGCACGCCTCGACCGCTTCGAGAGGCGCCAGGAGCAAGGCACGGCGATCGTCAATGACGGCGATTCGATCACGCTCGGGGCCGAGCGCATCCGCATGCGCGGCATCGACGCTCCGGAGTATCAGCAGACCTGCCAAAAGGCCGGCGCCGACTATCCCTGCGGCAAGCTGGCGCGGCAGTCGCTGGTGCGCCTGATCGCCGGCAGGCCTGTTGTCTGCAGCGGCTGGCGGCGCGATCGCTACGGCCGCCTGCTCGGCGATTGCAAGGCAGGCGATACCGACCTAAACCAGGCCCAGGTGCAGGCCGGATGGGCGGTTGCCTTCGGCGATTTCGAGACCGAGGAAGCAGCGGCGAGAGCGGCCAAGGCCGGCATGTGGGCAGGCACCTTCGCGGAGCCGCAGGACTGGCGCGACAGCCATCATGGTGCGCCGGTCGAGCGAAAGCACGGCGTGCTGGCCTCGTTCGGCGATGCGTTGCGCGAATTTGTTCGCTTCTGGTGATGGGCTGACCAGCGCCTTATAATCCGGTGGAGAAGCTGGAGGATGGAATGAAGCTGTTCGATGGCGGCCGCGCCCCCAATCCCCGGCGCGTGCGCGTCTTCCTCGCCGAGAAGGGGCTGACGGTGCCGCTGGTGCCTGTCGACATGGGCGCGCTGGAGCATCGCGGCGGGCAGGTGGCTGAGCGCAATCCGCTTCGGCGCCTGCCGGTGCTCGAGCTCGACGACGGCACCATCATAACCGAATCGATCGCCATCTGCCGCTATTTCGAGGAGTTGCATCCCGAACCCGCGCTGTTCGGCAAGGGCGCGCTCGGCAAGGCCGTGGTCGAGATGTGGCAAAGACGTATGGAACTGAACCTGATGAGCAGCGTCGCCGCCGCTTTCCGGCACATCCATCCGGCGATGAAGGAATGGGAAGTGCCGCAAATTCCGGAATGGGGCGAGGCCAACAAACCGAAGGCGATCGAATTCCTGCACCTGCTCGACGACGAACTGGCGGATCGCGAATTCGCCGCCGGCGATGTCTATTCGGTCGCCGACATCACCGGCATGATCGCCATCGACTTCATGAAACCAGCGCGTATCAAGGTGCCGGAAGAGTGCACGAACGTACTGCGCTGGTATGCGGCACTTGCAAGCCGGCCAAGCGCGGCAGCCTGAGCGACAGAAATTGGATAATCTGCCCGATACGAGACAAGCGCTGCAGCGCCTCACCGAAAGGGTGCGGGCCTGCCGCATCTGCGTCGACCAGCCGCTTGGCCGGCCTTTGCCGCATGCGCCGCGGCCGGTGCTGCAGCCGTCCTCCACAGCGCGGGTCCTGCTTGCCGGCCAGGCGCCGGGGACAAAAGTGCATGCGTCGGGCATGCCCTTCACCGATGCCTCGGGAGACCGGCTGCGAAACTGGCTCGGTGTCAGCAGCGATGAGTTCTACGACGCTGAAAAATTCGCTATCGTGCCGATGGGCTTTTGTTTTCCTGGACAGGACGCCAAGGGCAGCGACCTGCCGCCGCGTCGCGAATGCGCGCCGGCCTGGCGCTCGGACCTGATGGCGCTGATGCCGCAGATCGACCTGGTGCTGACCATCGGCGGCTATGCGCAGGCATGGCATATGGGCACGGCACGGCTGCCGTCGCTGACCGAGACGGTCAGGAACTGGCGCGCCATATGGGATGGACCGGCCATGCCGAAAGTGCTGCCGCTGCCGCATCCGTCCTGGCGAAACACCGGCTGGCTGAAGAAGAATCCCTGGTTTGAAATGGATTTGCTGCCCTTTCTCAGGTCGGAAATCCGCTATCGTATTGATTAGCCATTCTGCAAGAAATCACTCGCATTTGCCGCCATCGGCAGAATTTCTTTCTTGTGAAAGGCTCCGGTAAAAGGGATTATAGCCAAACTATTCCCCTGGAGCCTCCCATGGATCGCCTCGATAGAAAAATTCTCCGCCTCTTGCAGGAGGACGCGACGCTCGCGGTCGCCGATGTCGCCAAGAAAGTCGGCTTGTCGACGACGCCATGCTGGCGGCGCATCCAGAAGCTCGAGGAGGAAGGCGTCATCAAGCGTCGCGTCGCCATCCTCGATCATGAGAAGGTCAATGTGCGCGTTACCGTCTTCGTGTCGATCCGCACCAATTCGCACAGCCATGAATGGCTGCGGCGCTTCTCCGAGGTCATCCAGGAATTCCCGGAAGTGGTCGAGTTCTACCGCATGAGCGGCGACGTCGATTACTTGCTGCGCGTGGTGGTGCCCGACATCGCCGCTTACGATGCCTTCTACAAGCGGCTGATTGCCAAGATCGAGATCCGTGACGTCTCGTCGTCCTTCGCCATGGAGCAGATCAAGTACACGACGGAAATTCCGCTCGATTACATGGTGCTGGACAAGGAATCGGGCGCGAACGCGGCGTGACGCTGGTTGCGCCGCTCGGCCCTAATTCTTCTTTTTGTTCAGAAAATTCCACGGCGAGTTGACCGGCAGGGTGACCGTGTCCGGCACGCTGTCGACGCTCGCCACCTCGGCCTTTCGCACCGTGTAGCCCGACTGGACCACCGAGACGCCATCGAGGATGAAAAGCTGGCTTTTCTCCATGCCGGGCTTCAGCACGCCGGTGACTGCGACCGGCTCGTAGGCCTCTTTCATCTTGTAGGGATGCGCCGGCGTCACCAGCACGATCTGATTGGGCGGCGGCGTCGGCATGTGGCTGCAGGCGCCCGTCCACGGCACCAGCAGGAACTGGTAGACGAGGTCGCCGTCACGATCGACCGGCAATGCATATCCGGCTAATTGTATCGTCTTGTCCTGCAAGTTGAGCGACAAGGTCTCGCCGTGGTCAGGCAGTTTTGCCGCGATCATCGGCAGGTTCGCGTCTTCGGCTATCGCTTGCATCGCGGGGCGCAGATCCTTCCAGACAATATGCGCGACATCGCCCGCAGCACCGGCTCCAGTGGCTGCGAGGAGGAGCGCAGCCGCCAGCGCCGCGCATGACTTGAAACGCTTGCTCATGATCGCTCCATCCTCCGCCAGTCCATTTGCTGAATCGAGTAAAAGCGTCGTGACCGATCCGGGCTCACCGACCCAGCCGCATCACATGCCGTCGCGTACCGGCGGTGCCGGTCTCATGGAAGCCCCTCGTAGTAAACATGTCGCGAAAACCCATGAAGCGATAGCTCGGGGCGGCCTCGTCGACGGGATAGGCCTCGATTGTATGTGCGCCTTTGCTGAAGGCATGGTCGATCGCAGCGTCAAGCAAAGCGGAGGCCAGCCCGCCGCCGCGCAGGGCCCTGGGCACATAGAAGCAGACGATCGACCAGATGCCGGTTTCGGTGTCGTCCTGCTGCTTTGAAAGTTCCGGTAGGTCTCGCGTGGCGCGACCGAGCACCAGCCGACCGGCCTGCCGTCCGTCTCAGCGATGATGCCGACCGGGGTGCCTTTGTCGATGAGCGCCATCATCATGCGCTTCTTCTCATCGTTCTGAATGTGTTCGCGGGTGGAATGGCGCCAGGCCATGCACCAGCAATATTTCGGTGCGCCGGGCTGCTCGAACAGGTTTTCGAAGTCGGCAAGTGTCTCTGGCGTCACCCCGACGAACCGAATCCCGGCAAGGTCATGCTTTTGCGGCTGCGAGCCTTTCGAGCTGTCTGGCATCCGTCAGTTCCTTCACCGCATCCTTGCCGATCCAGCGCGCCGTCTTGTCCGGCGATGCCGCTAATCTTTCCGCCAGCGCAAGGGCAGGGGCGTGCAGGCTCATCGACCGTTTGCCGATTTGCCGCAGCGCCCAATTGACCGCCTTGCGGACGAAATTGCGCGGATCGCTGGCATGCTTCTCGATCAGCGGCAGATAGGCCAGGAAGGTCGCGTCCGGCTCTTTCTTGAGATGCACCGCGCTCCAGGCCAACATGGCAAAGGCGGTGCGGCGAACGAATTCGCGTTCGTCTCCAGCGAACTCGTCGATCAATTCGCGCCAGAACGGTGTTTCGGCAAAGAGGTCCGCAACGGTGTCGACGATCTCCCAGCTGTCGAAATCCGCGGCCCAGCGCCGGCATTGATCGATATCGACCTTCTTCGGCTCGCCGGTGAAGGCGGCCATCAGCCGCGCTTCGCGGATGCCGCTGTTCCAGAGCTGCAGCGACCGCTCGTGGTTCCTCTTCAGCTTGCGCGCCAGCAGCCGCAATTGTGAATTGCCGACGCCGAGCGCGCTGGCGGTGTTGATGCCGAAGCGCGCCATGCCCGCCCGATTGTCCTCGGTGCCGACCGAACGCAAATGAGCGACGATGTCGTCGGCGCTCCAGCTCGGATCGGGCAGGGGCATCGTCACCTATCTTTCCAGGCGCGCCAGCAGCGAGGACGTGTCCCAGCGCTTGCCGCCCATGTCCTGCACATCCTTGTAGAACTGGTCGACCAATGCCGTCACCGGCAGCTTGGCGCCGTTGCGATTGGCCTCCGCCAGGCAGATGCCCAGATCCTTGCGCATCCAGTCGACAGCGAAGCCGAAATCATATTTGCCGGCATTCATGGTCTTGTGGCGGTTCTCCATCTGCCAGGAGCCCGCAGCACCCTTGGAGATCACCTCGACGACCTTTTCGATGTCGAGGCCGGCCTTCTTGCCGAAATGGATGCCCTCGGCCAGACCCTGGACGAGGCCCGCGATGGCGATCTGGTTGATCATCTTTGTCAACTGGCCTGCGCCAGCCGATCCCATCAGGCCGACCATGCGGGCGTAGGCGTCGATGACGGGCCTGGCCTTGTCGAAGGCGGCCTCATCGCCGCCGACCATGACGGTCAGCACGCCGTTCTCGGCGCCGGCCTGGCCGCCTGACACCGGCGCGTCGAGGAAGGAGAAGCCCGCCTTGCGCGCGGCGTCGTCAAGCTCGCGCGCGACCTCGGCAGACGCGGTGGTGTTGTCGATGAAGACCGCGCCCTTCTTCATCGCGGCGAAGGCGCCGTTCGCACCGGTCGTGACGGAGCGCAGATCATCGTCGTTGCCGACGCAGGAGAAGACGAATTCCTTGCCTTCGGCTGCCTCGGCCGGCGTCAACGCCAGTTTGCCGCCATGCTCGGCCACCCACCGCTCGGCCTTTGCCTTGGTGCGGTTGTAGACGGTGACGTCATGGCCGCCTTTGTTCCTGAGGTGCCCGGCCATCGGATAGCCCATGACGCCAAGACCGAGAAATGCAACCGATGCCATAGACCTGCCTTCCAACAAAACACAGTTTCCAGTGGCGGAAGGTCTAGGCCATGCGAAAAATTCGTCAAGGCACGCAGCGCTGCATCGACTGGTGCAGGCGGCCGGGCCGCAATCTATCGATGCAGATGGACGGTGATGCGGCGCTCGATCCATTCGACGCCGTGGCGCAGGATCTCGACCATCACCAGATAGACGATCGCCACCCAGATATAGGCCTGGATGTCGAAGGATTTCGCATAAGCGAGCTTGGCGTTGCCCATCAGGTCGTAGACGGTGATGATGGCGACGATCGCGGAGGCCTTGATCATCAGGATGAGCTCGTTGCCATAGGGCCTGAGCGCGACAATGATCGCCTGGGGCATGATCACCTTGCGCAGCGTCTGCAATCTGTGCAGTCCGAGCGAGGCCGCACCTTCCCATTGGCCGCGCGCCACGCTTTCGATGGCGCCGCGCAGGATCTCGGCCTGATAGGCGGCGGTGTTGAGCGAGAAGGCAAAGACGCCGCAATAGAAGGCCTCGCGAAAGAACCACCACAGCCCGACCGTCTCAAGCTCAGGCCGGAACGAGCCGATGCCGTAATAGACCAGGTAGGTCTGCACGAGCAGCGGCGTGCCGCGGAAGAAATAGACGTAGCAATAGGCAAGCGCGGACAAGATCGGGTTCTTCGACATGCGGCCATAGGCGACCGGCAGCGACAGGAGCGCGCCAACGACCATCGAAATGCTCACCAGCGATAGGGTGGTCCCCAGGCCCTGAAGATAGGCGGGAGCATATCTGGCGAAGAATTCGGCGTTCCAGGCATAGACCAGATAGGCGACGATGCCGGCGCCGAACAGCACCCAGATGCCGACCAGCGCGTAGCCGAGGATGCGGACCCGCGGCCAGCCGCGCGCTGGCGGCGGCGGCTTGTCGATGGCGATAGCCTGGCTGACGCTCATCGCGCTTCCCTCCGTCCGAGATAGCGCAGGATATAGCTCGTGGCGATCGACGACAGGACTGCCAGCGCCAGGAAGATCAGCGCCGCGACGCTGTAAAAGAGGAAGGAATGCTTGGTGACGCGCGCGGCGACGCCGGACTGGCGCAGGGTCTCCGCGAGATTGACGACCGAAACCAGCGAGGTGTCCTTGAGCAGGCTCAGCCAACAATTTTCGAGACCCGGAAAAGCGATGCGTATCAGCTGCGGCAGGATCACCAGCCGCATTGTCTGCCATTTCGACAGGCCAATGGCGTAGCCACCCTCATATTGGCCTTTCGGAATGGCGCGGAACGCGGAGAGGAAGACCTCGCTGGCGTAAGAGGAGAAGATCAGCGCCAGCACGATCATGCCGGCGACGAAGCTGTTGACGTCGATAGTTGCGTCCGGATTGAACAGCCGGACGAGATATTGTAGCAGAAGCGGCATGCCGAAGAAGAACAGGAACAGCGTCACCAGTTCCGGCAGGCCGCGAAAGACCGTGGTGTAGATGTTGCCGGCAAGGCGCAGCGACGGCTCTTCATGCTGCTTGGCAAAGGCGACGAAAAAGCCGATTACTAGGCCGATCGGCAGTGTGGCGAGCGCCAGCGCGATGGTGACCAGAACGCCAGAGGCAATGTCGTCACTCCAGCCCTCCGGTCCCCAGCTGAGAAGTGTCCAAATGCTTTGGGCCGGCATTGACGGGTCGTGTCTCCGTGGCGATCCCGGAAGAATCTAAGGGCGGCGAGGCATGCCTCACCGCCCTTGGCTTATCGATCAGGACTCGGCGCCGTAGACGTCGAACTTGAAGTATTTGTCGTTGATTTCCTTGTACTTTCCGTTCTTTCGGATGGTGTCGATCGCTTCATTCAGCTTGTTGACCAGATCGGTCTCGCCCTTGCGCACGGCGATGCCGGCGCCCGGTCCGAAGATTTCGACCGGCTGCGGCGAGGGCTGGCCGAGGATCTTGCAGCAGGCGCCGTCCGGCGAATCCAGCCACTGCTGCAACACAACGATGTCGTCCTCGATCGCATCGAGACGGCCATTGGCGAGGTCAGCCTGTTCCTCGGGGCTGCTCGGATAGCCCTTGATGGTGCTGTCCGTGAAGGTCTTCGACGCATAGTTGTAGTGCGTGGTCGTGGTGGCGACGCCGATGGTCTTGCCGGCGAGATCTTCCTTGGTCACGCCCTTGAGCGGCGAATCCTTCGGCACGGCGATGGCCGACGGGGTGTTGTAGTATTTGTGGGTGAAGTCGACCTTTTCCTGACGCTCGGGCGTGATCGACATCGAGGCGACGATGGCGTCGAACTTGCCGGCCTGGAGCGCCGGGATGATGCCGTCCCAATCCTGCGCGACGAAGGTGCATTTCACCTTCATCTCGTCACAGAGCGCCTTGGCGATATCGATGTCGAAGCCGACCAGCTGGCCGTCCGAAGTCAGGTTGTTGAAGGGCGGGTACGCGCCTTCGGTGCCGATCCTCAGGGTCTTTTCCTGAGCCTGGGCGACGCCGAGTGTCAGCAGCGCGGCCGAAGCGGCGAGCGCGATACGCAGTGCAATACGCATGATAATCCTCTCATATTGTCATGGCCGCTGTCCCGTGCGGCTCTTGTGGGCGGTGCTTTCTTGACCGCCCGCTGAGGCGGATACTCCCACTCTTTGCGAGAAAAAAGCAACTGCAAATCAACGGCAAACGACAATCAGGATGTGCCGCTGCGTTACTTGGTCTGAGCCACGAGACCTGTGCTGCGCTCGATGAAGTCGGCTATCGATTTCGTGTCGTCGAGGTCGAAAACCGGCAGGTCTTCGCCTTCGACCGTGAAGTCGGCGGCGACCGCGACGATGTTGAGATCGTTGGCCGAAAGCGGCGTCCGATCCTTGGCTTCAAGCCGCCTTGCCTCGATCTTCTTATGCGCTTCGCGCTTGTAGCCTTCGACCAGCACGATGTCCGAGGGCGACAACCGCGCCAGAATGTCGTCCAGCGTCGGCTCGTTCTCCTCGCGCAATTCGTGCATCAGCGCCCAGCGCCGGCCGGAGACGATGGCGACCTCTGTCGCGCCCGCCTGGCGGTGGCGGAAGGAGTCGGCGCCCGGCTTGTCGATGTCGAAGTCATGGTGCGCGTGCTTCACCGTCGACACCGTCCAGCCGCGCGCCACCAGCTCTGCAACCAGCTTTTCCGTCAGGGTCGTCTTGCCGGAGTTCTTCCAGCCGGTGATGCCGAATACGCGTCTCATGGCCCGAAGCTTTGCATCAGACGCTCGGCCGCCGCAAGGTCGTCCGGTGTGTTGATGTTGAAGAACGGATCGATCTTTTGGCCGCGAGCCTCGATCATGGGGAACTCGACCTCGACATGGCCGTGCCGCTCCATGAAGGCGGAAACCCGTCGGTTGTCCTCGTCGACCAGGAAATGACGCAAGGCGTCGCGCAGGCCGAGCGGCCAGAGCGCGAAGGTCGGGTGCCATCTGCCGTCGGAGCTGGCGACGGCGATCGTGCCGGGCCGATCGAGCGCTGCCACCACCAGGCGCTCGACGAGGTTGTCGGGAAAGAACGGCGTGTCACCGGCGGCGCTCACCAGCCACCGGCAGCTTGTTTGCTTTGCCGCCCATTCGAGGCCGGTGAGAATGCCTGCGAGCGGGCCGGCATGGCCCGGCACCGTATCTTGGATGACCGGCAGACCCATGCCGGCAAATCGCGCCGGATCGCCGTTCGCGTTGAGCCCCAGTGTGGCGACCTGCGGCCTCAGTCGCGTGGCGACATGGTCGATCAGCCTGGCTTTGCCCAATGAAAGGAGCGGCTTGTCGCCGCCGCCCATCCGGCGCGACTGGCCTCCGGCCAGAATGATCCCCGCAACACTTCGGTCCATTGCGCCTATATGCCGTCCGGTGCCATGTCGGGTCCAGCGCTTTCGGCGGCAGGTTGCTGCCGGCCGACGACGCGCTCGCGGTAGAGCGCATAGAGGCCCGAGCCGATGATGATGGCGGCGCCGACGGTCATCGGCGCATCGGGGATATCGCCGAAAATGACGAGGCCGAGCAGGATCGACCACAATAGCGCGGTGTAGCGGAACGGGGCGATGAAGGAGATGTCGCCCGAGCGCATCGCCATGATGATGAACTGATAGCCGATGAGCACCAGTACCGCCGCCAGCGCCAGAAGCGTGGTCGCCCGGCCGCTCATCGGCGTCCAGCCGCCCATCGGCGACAAAAGCAGCGCGCCCAGCACCGTCATGGCAAGCGCGGTCGCCGTCGACACCAGCATGGTCGGGATCGCGTCGGGGATCCGCTTGGTGGCGAGATCGCGCACCGCGCAGCAGGCGACGCTGGTCAATGCCAGCAACGAGTAGACGCTGAAGCCCTCGAAGCCCGGCCGCACGATGATCAGCACGCCGGTGAAGCCGATGGCAATGGCAAGCCAGCGCCGCCAGCCGACGCCTTCGCCGAAGAACAGCGCCGCGCCCATGGTCACCGCCAGCGGCAGCGCCTGCAGCACGGCCGATACGTTGGCGATCGGCAAATGCGCAAGCGCGATCAGAAACGATACCGTGGCGCCGGCTTCGCCCGCGACGCGCGTCGCCACCATCGGCTGCAGCATGGCCGCCGGATTGGCAAGCGCGCCGCGCCGCCAGGCGAGCAGGCCGACGAACAAGGACGCGAAGGCGCCCCGCACCAGCATGACCTGCGCCATGTTCATCGATTCCGACGAGAATTTGGCGATCGCGTCGTTCAAGGTGAAGCCGACCATGGCCACGATCATGAACAGCGCGCCGCGCAGATTTGGCGAGAGAGGCAAGGGCGTTTCCGGACTATTTTAATTCAGCCGTCTAGCAGGCAGCCGGAAAACAGCAACGGCAAAGAAATGGGCCACGAATTTCTGCGTGGCCCATGAGATCGATTTGCCGAGCTTTGGAAGGCTTACTTCGGCGTCAGCACCTCGGTGCCGTTACCGTTCTGGCCGGCGATGGTCCACAGCCCGTGCAGGGAGCCGTCCTTCTCGATCTTGTAGACGACGAGACCGATCTCCTTGCCCATCGCGTAGCCGGCGGAAAATGCATTGTCGTTACGCATGCAGATGCCGTCCGAGGTCGAGCCGCCGGTTTCCCAGTGGATGGTGCAGGTCGTGTCGCTGGTCAGCGTGATGGTTGCCTCGCCGTCATATTTCGAGCCGTCGAAATTGGTGCCGGCGACGGTGTAGGTGCCGCCGATCGACTGAGCCGCGGCCGATACGGAAGCAACCCCAAGCATTGCCAGTGAAAGCATGAATGTGCGCATGTGCACTCCCCCTAGAGCGATAATCGCGCGCGAAGGCTAGGCTGGAAAAGGTCGGCGGTAAATCGGCCGGAAGGCGACGCCAGCGCTTTATTTTCAGTGTGGGCTCAGGCTGACCTCAAGGGCCGCGCAGGGTCTTGGCGATGGAGCCGGCCAAAGGGTCGTATTTTGCCTTGAGCGCGGCAGGGTATTCGATCCAGACGGTGCGAATGACGTCGTCCTTTCCGAACAGGCGCCGTCGTAAAAAATGTTGCCGTCCTTGGTGCCGGAGAGCACCGCCCAATTCTTGCCGGTCTTGCTGTAGGTGATCTTGTAACCCGGTTCGGTGTTGGCTTTCTCCTGGACGACGAAAGCTTGCGGCGTGTCGCTGTCGATGTTGTAGATGCCGGAACAGGTCAGGCTGGCGCCGTCGGCGCTAACCCATTGCTGTCCGTCGCCATTTTCCGGCTCGGGCATCGGCTTGTTGAAGATGTCGTCGGGAAAAGTGCAGGACTGGCCGAACCGCGCATTCACATAGGTGAAGGGCTTGGCCATCGCGGTCGCCGGCACGATTGTCGACAGGGACAAGATCGCCGCTACCGACGACCAACCGATGCGCTGCGGACGTTTCATGATCCCCCCTTTGGTCGATGACCGAAGGTGATCCTGCACCAAATCGCAGAAAAAATCAGCCGCCGGTGACGCTCATATGCCGAGATACCGATGGGCGGCTGGTGCGGCGGTCGATGACGAAATCATGGCCCTTGGGCTTGCGGCCGATGGCTTCGTCGATCGCCTCGCCGAGCAGCTCGTTGCCTTCGGTGGCGCGCAACGGCGCCCTAAGGTCGGCGGCGTCCTCCTGGCCAAGGCACATGTAGAGCGTGCCGGTGCAGGTCAGCCGCACGCGGTTGCAGCTTTCGCAGAAATTATGCGTCATCGGCGTGATGAAGCCGAGACGGCCGCCGGTCTCCGTGACATGGACATAGCGGGCCGGGCCGCCGGTCTTGTAAGGAATATCGGAGAGCGTGAACTGGCGCTCCAGCGAGGCGCGCAGCAGCGACAGCGGCAGATACTGGTCGGTGCGGTCGGCCTCGATCTCGCCCATCGGCATCGTCTCGATGAGAGTGAGATCCATGCCGCGGCCATGCGCCCAGCGCATCAGCTCGGGGATTTCGGCGTCGTTGAAGTCGCGCAGCGCAACCGCATTGAGCTTGATCTTCAACCCGGCCTTCTGTGCGGCATCGATGCCCTCCATCACCTTGCCGAGATTGCCCCAGCGGGTGATCTGGTGGAATTTCTCGGCATCGAGCGTGTCGAGCGAGACGTTGATGCGCTTGACGCCGCAATCGGCGAGCTCAGCGGCGAAGCGCGACAGCTGCGAGCCGTTGGTGGTCAGCGTCAGCTCTTCCAGGGCGCCGCTCTCCAGATGCCGCGACAGCTGGCGCACCAGATGCATGATGTTCTTGCGAACCAGCGGCTCGCCGCCGGTCAGCCTGAGCTTCCTAACGCCCTTTTCGATGAAAACGGTGCAGAGCCGGTCAAGCTCCTCGAGCGACAACAGATCCTTCTTGGGCAAGAAGGTCATGTCCTCGGCCATGCAATAGGTACAGCGAAAATCGCAGCGGTCGGTGACCGACACGCGCAGATAGCTGATGGTGCGACCGAAGGGGTCGATCATGTCCATTTGCAAACGTTTCCCATGGCCTGAGCGGCACCGTTATATACAGCTATGTGATACGATCCAATGCCGCATTCAAGATAGACGGTCTTGATCTTTGGTAACATTCCCCGGCCGACATCGCGTGTCGGCTGGCTGAAAGCCTTTGTCGGATGCATGTCGTTTGTCCCAGAACCGCTGCCCACTTCTGGGCGACATGCATTGGGCACCGGTCTTTCCGGATCGCGCGAAGCGGCGTAGGGAAGGGCGCAACCCAGAGCATGATGCCGAAAAGTGTGAAGCGGTTTTTCGGACGACATCATGCTCTATCTCTTTGACTTAGAGACGGATTCAGATTTCAGGTCGAACAGACCTGAAATAATCCGGCTCTAGACAGGACAGTCATGACCGCGCCAAAGGAACTCAGGGTCTCGAAGGACCGCAAGCTGCTGACGGTGACCTTCCCGGGCCATCAACCGTTCGAATTGCCGGCGGAGTTTTTGCGCGTGGCTTCGCCATCGGCGGAAGTACAGGGCCATTCGCCGGAGCAGCGGGTGACAGTTCCGGGCAAGCGCAATGTCACGATCCTCAAGATCGAGCCGGTCGGCAATTATGCGGTGCGCATCACCTTCGACGATTTCCACGACACCGGCATCTTCACCTGGAATTATCTGCATACGCTCGGCCACGAAAAGGACGAGCGCTGGAACGCCTATCTCGCCGAGCTGGCCGAGAAGGGGCTGAGCCGGGATCGCTAGCCGGCGCGTGGCAATCCAATGTCGGCAGCCGCCGTCGTCAAGGCGTCATGGACATGGAGTAGCGCCGGCAAAAGGTCAGGAGGCGAAAAAGATGTCGCGCATCACATCCGTCGAGCAGCTCGAGGCCCTCTACGGGCTGCCGGGCGAGGCTTCTGTCGTCAAGGAACTCGACCATGTGATTCCCGAATATGCCGCCTTCATCGAGGCCTCGCCCTTCGTGGCGCTGGCGACGAGCGGGCCCGAGGGCCTCGACTGCTCCCCGCGCGGCGATCTCGCCGGCTTCGTGCGCATTGTCGACGACAAGACTCTGATGATGCCCGACAGGCGCGGCAACAATCGCGCCGATTCGCTGAAGAACATCATTCGCGATCCGCGCGTCGGGCTGCTCTTTCTGGTGCCGGGCTCGGGCACCACGCTGCGCGTCAACGGCCGCGCTCACATCACGACCGATGCCGGGCTTTGCGCGTCCTTCACGGTCGACGGCAAGCCGGCCCGCTCGGTCACTGTCATCGATGTCGATACGGTCTATTTCCAATGCGCCCGCGCTATCGTCCGCTCGGAACTATGGAACCCGGCCAGGCATATCGACCCGAAGTCGCTGCCGACACCCGGCCAGATTCTCGAGATCACCAGCCGTAAGAACATCGACGGCCAGAAGTACGACGAGGAATGGCCGGAAAGAGCGAAGAAGACGATGTGGTGATTGGAAGCCGCGCTCAGGCTTCCTTCAGCACGTCGGCGATCTTGCGCATCTGCTCGCCGATCATGTCGCACTGCTCCGGCGTCGACTGGCTCATCGCCTTCTCGATCAGCGCCATATGAACCTTCAGGGCCTTCATCAGCAGAGCCTCGCCCGCCTCGGTGAGGTTCAGCCGCAGCACCCGCTTGTCCTTCTCGTCGCCTTCGCGACGCAGCAACCCGCGGGCCTCGAGCTGCGGCAACAGCATGGTGATGTTGGAGCGGCCGACGAGCAGCTTGCGGGCAAGGTCGTGCTGCGACATGCCGGGGTGGCGGTAGAGGTTCATCAGCACGTCGAGCTGCGCCGGCTTAAGGTCGAGCGGGCCGAGCTTAACCGCCAGCGTGCGCTCCAGCGCATGGCAGGCGCGCGCCACCGCAACCCAGTTGCGAAAGCGAGGGTTGTCCCAGGGTAGCTCTTGCTTAATGTTCATCTTTGAACTATTATGTTCATGCTTGAACGAATGGATGGACTGCCAATATGGCATCATTTGGAATGAAGGTCATCCGGGGCGTTTTCAGCGCGGCCGAGCATGTTGCGCCGCGTCTCGGCGGCCGTGCCGCCTTTGAATTGTTTTGCCGCACACCAAAGGTCAAGACCTTGAGCGACGGCGAACGCCGAGCCGTCGAGCGTGCCTCAGCCTTCATGGCCGAGGCGCGCCATCACAGGCTGAAAACCAGGACCGATTGCGTCGCAGTGCATGAATTCCGGCCGGAGCCGGGCAGGGAGTCGCGCGGCACCGTGCTCGTCATTCATGGTTGGCGCTCGCGTACCGAATATATGCGCGCCCTTATCGAAGGGTTTCGCGGCGCCGGCTACAAGGTTGTTTCGCTCGACCTGCCTGGGCATGGCCATTCGCTCGGCCGCCATCTCAACATGGTGACTGCCGTGGACGCGGCGCGGGTCGCCGGCGAATGGTTCGGCCCCTTTGCCGCCGTCGTCGGCCATTCCTTCGGCGGCGCGATTGCCGTCAATGCCGTTGCCGCATCGGTCAAGGGCATGCCGCCGCTTGTGGCGCAAAAGCTGGTGCTGATTGCGGCGCCGAGCTCGCTGCCTGCAATCTTCGACGACTTCAGCGATATGATGAATGTCGGGCCGCGCTCGCGCGTCGCCATGGCGGACAGGGTGAGATACCTTTCGGGGCGTCCGCTCAGCGAATTCACCGGCGACCGCCAGCTTGCGGAGGCGTCGGTGCCGACGCTGATCATCCACGCGCCGGACGATCGCGAAGTCCATGCCGATCATGCGAAGCGTTATGCGGGCGCCGGCGAGCATGTCCGCCTGCATTGGGCCGAGGGGCTTGGCCACCGGCGTATCCTCACCGACAGGGAGGTCGTCGCGCGGGCGGTCGGCTTTGTGACTGGGCAGCGGGAAACGGCCCTGCACTAATCGCCTATCAGTCCGCCTTCTTTTTCTGCCCCGCCTCTACGGGCAGGCCCGCTGCTTTCCAGGCGGTATAGCCGCCGAGGATATGCTTGACCGGCGTCAGGCCCATGTCCTGCGCCGTCTTCGTGGCAAGCGCCGAGCGCCAGCCTCCGGCGCAGAAGAAGACGAAGGTCTTGCCGCTGGCGAAGAACGGCTTGTGATACGGGCTTTCGGGATCGATCCAGAATTCCAGCATGCCGCGCGTTACATGCTTGGCGCCGGGGATCTTGCCGTCACGTTCGACCTCGCGCGGGTCGCGCAGATCGACGAAGATCGTGTCCTCATCCTCCAGCAGCCCCGCTGCCTCCTCAGGCGACACGACCTCGATCTCGGCATTCGCCTCGTCGAGAAGCTGGCGATATCCCTTCTTCACTGCACATCCTCCAGGCCGTGGCTCGAGGCCGCCGGAATTTCGATCACAAAGACCGTGGTTTGTCACGCCTTGGCCGTGCCGCACAGAGCGGCCGTCGAATCCGCCGGTGATTCCTGCTTGACGACAGTCCACTCGAAACGCTGCCCGCGTACCTATGTGACTTTTTCGCCTATCGGCAACGCCACGCCTGATTGTCCCGGGTGTCGGAACACTTGGAACGGCCAGCTCGTTTTAGGTCTCACAAGGATGTGAAACCGTTCTGCAACACGGCCGCGAAAATTAATGGAAGCTTAACGAAATCAGTATGAATCGGTATAGTCACGTCATACATCCGCCTTGCGGAGGGCGGGACCGTCCAGCGGCGTGGAACGGGAACCGGTTTCAACCGGTGCGGGTGAAGCATGAAAATCCTCGGAAACAAAAAAGCCGCCCTGCCGATCGCGGTCGCGGCGACTCTTGCCCTCGGGCAGCAGTCGGCAAGCGCGCAAGGGCTGTTCGACATGCTGTTCGGCGGCGGCATCCGGCACAGCCCGCAAGGCGAGTTTCCGCCGCCGCCAAAACCGCGCAAGATGCGGCCGGCCGGAGAGGATGGTGGCGGCGTCAGGATCAGCAGCCCGACCTATAACACCTACAGGGCCGACAAGCTTGTCCGGGTCGATTTCAAATCGCTGCTGCCGGCACCGCAGGCCGCGACCCCTCAGGACGCCGCCTTTGTCCCGTCGGTGACGAGCAATAGCTTCCGTGATGCCGTCGCAGGCTTGAGCGACTACGAGTTGTTTGCCGAGCCGAATATCGCCAAGGCGCTGATCGCCTATTATTCGGCCAATCCGGATTTCATCTGGGTGAGCGACAATACCCCCAACAGCCGGGCGCAGGATGCAGTGCGCGTCCTGGGGGAGGCGGCGAGTTATGGCCTGACGCCGGCCGACTATTCCGTCGATGTCCCGGCAGCCGCCAATTCCGCCGCCACACCGGAAGAGCGGACCAAGGAACTGGTCCGCTTCGAGATGGCGCTGTCGGCCCGCGTGCTGCGCTATGCCCATGATGCCCAGAGCGGCCGCGTCGATCCCAACCGGATGACCGGCTATTACGATTTCCCGGCCAAGCCGCTCGATCTCGAAGGCGTGCTGAAGACGCTGGCGCATACCCAGGAGGTCCGCACCTATCTCGAATCGCGCCACCCGCAGAATGCCGAATACCAGGCGCTGCGCGTCGAGCTGGAAGCGCTCGAGGCGAGCGAGGAAAACGAGATCGTCGTCGATCCCAAGCTCCTGCTCAAACCCGGCGAAAGCAGCCCGGAATTGCCAAAGTTGCTGGCGCTTATTTCCCGTAATCTCGATGACGAGATGGGTGGCAGCTATGGCGAAGTGCTCGCGAGGCTCGGCAAGAGCGAGCTCTACGATCCCGAGCTGGTGCCGGTGATCAAGGCGGTGCAGCAGCGCGCCGGCATGAAGGGCGACGGTGTCATCGGCCCGCGCACGGTGGCTTCATTGGCCGGCGCCTCAAAGGCGGACAAGGTCGAGAAGGTCAAGGTCGCGCTCGAGGAACTGCGCTGGATGCCGTCTGATCTCGGCAGCCCGCGCGTCTTCATCAACCAGCCCGCCTTCACCGCCAGCTATATCGACAATGGTGAGGAGAAGCTGAAGACCCGCGCGGTCATCGGCCGGGTCACCAACCAGACCGCCTTCTTCTACAACCAGATCAAGCAGGTCGACTTCCATCCTTATTGGGGCGTGCCGCAGTCGATCATCGTCAACGAGATGCTGCCAAGACTGCGCGGCGATCCGGGCTATCTCGACCGCGCCGGCTATGAGGTGACGGATTCGCGCGGCAAGCGCATCCCGTCGGCGGCGGTCGATTGGGGTGCCTATGGCGCCAACATTCCGTTCAGCGTGCGTCAGCAGCCGAGCGAGGCCAATGCGCTGGGCGAGTTGAAGATCCTCTTCCCCAACAAGCATGCCATCTACATGCACGACACGCCGCAGAAGTCGTTCTTCGAGCGCGACATGCGCGCGCTCAGCCATGGCTGCGTGCGGCTACAGGATCCGCGCGGCATGGCCGCCGCCGTGTTGGGCACCACGGTCGACGATATCGCCGAGAAGCTGAAGCACGGCCATTCGACCGAGAATGTCACGCGCGTCATTCCGGTCTATGTCGCCTATTTCACCGCATGGCCGGACATGTCCGGCAAGGTCGAGTATTTCGACGACGTCTATGGCCGCGATTCCAAGCTGATGCAGGCGCTCGACGCGACCGAAGCGGTGCGCACGCCATCAAGCTGAGCGCTTTTTACTCCAAGCAATTCCGGATGGAAGGTTACCGCGAAGCCGCCGAGCCCTGACCGCTTCACACTTTTCCTGGAATTGCTTTGATCAACGGCCGGCGCAATCCGGCGTTGCGCCCGGCGATCAGCGAATAGATCAGGCCGGCCACGAGGCCGCCGCCGGCGATGATGCCCATGTCCGCCCAGCGTTCCGGATCATTGGCGGCGTCCGGCCAGATCAGCATGAAACCGGCTGCCGCGGCAGCGGCGCCGAACAGCATATGCAGCCAGAAGCTCCGCAGCGAAAAGAACTCGGCGATCATTGCAAAGACCAGCGTCTGCATACCCGTCAGGATGATCGTCAGAAAGTAGATGAACATGCCGAGCGGCGGCACCACCAGCGCGGCGACCGGCGTGAACGCCATAAGCTCGAAATAACCCGGAGCATTGGGCAGCGAACTCAATATCGCGTAGATCACCACCACGGCTATCAACCCGACAAGCACCGCGATCAGATAGCCGACAAGCACCATCAGGATGCGCTTCAGGACGTAGCCAATCATTGCCATGCGCCCCCGTGCCCGCAATCATGGCGGGCAGTCAGCCACCAAAGCTGTGACGATGCAAGGGCGGTCCGTCGCGTTGGAACGCGGCACAGGAGCGTTCAGGCGCTAGGTCAGGATGACGTTTCGTTGAATCGCCATCCGATCGAACTCTTGTTGGAGACGATCTTCTCTGAAAACCGGTTCCCACTTGTCGGGATAATGCTCTAACGCACAATGCCGGGGATCGGGCAGGGGTCCATTTGCCCCTAGTAGGCTTGGCGGAATGGCCGCAGGCGGACGCGGCCTATTTGGGTTCGCCGGTCACGGGATCGTAGGTGATTTGGACCTTGGCCTTGTCCGTCGTGTAGTAGGTGATGGTGTAGCCGTCGCTATCCCATTCGACTTCCTTCACATAGCGGAAGTCTGTGCGGTGCTCGACCTTGGCGACGATCTCCGAGAGCTTCTTGGCATTTTGCGACGGCAGTGGCTGGTCGTCCGCCGCAAAGGCTTGTCCACTGATAAGCAGGAAAGCGATACCGGTTGCTGAAACAACATTGCGCATGAGAGCCCTCAAATCTCGTCGGCGTCAGTGCCGTCAGAAACTCGCGCGCAGGCAGGTTGGTTCCGCAGCGCCGCAATAACTGACTTTTGCGGCGCATGCCTCGATGCGGCCGCAGGAGCCGGTCAATATTGCCTGGCGGAGAAAATGTAAGAACTTCAATTGGTAAGGTTCCACTTTGGATGTGTCTCCTGAGTAATGAACCACTAACCATGCGCCGGAGGGTGAATTCGCCATATTAGCTGTTCGTGGTAGAGCTTTCGGCAAGACCCTGATAGAATTCTGGTCATAAGAGGGTGGCAACAGTGCGCCGGGCCTGCCGAGGATTTCCGTCGGCAGCCGGCGACGCGTTTCTTTGAGCGCAGGTCGCCCGTTCTGGACTGCAGCGGGACTGGGGGCTCAATCATGGCTGAACGGAATTATACCCGTCAGCTTGCGACAATCATTTCAATCGACGCCGTAGGATTCTCGAGGCTTATGGGCATCGACGACGAGTTGGCTGTTGCCGCCTTCGAGGAAAGGCGCGACATCATCGCCGACAGTTGCGGAGCATTTGGCGGGCGCACGTTCGGCGATGCCGGCGACAGCATCATGGCCGAATTCGGCAATCCAATCGAAGCCTTGCGGGCAGCCTTCGATTTCCAGGCCCGGATCGTGGCGCTGAATGCCGCTGTCGCCGAGGACATGCGCATGCCTTTTCGCGCCGGGATAAACACCGGCGACGTCATCGTCCGGGAGGGCCGTCTCTACGGCGACGACGTAAATATCGCGGCCAGGCTTCAGGAATTCGCGCCGCATGACGGCGTCGCCATCTCGGCGACGACGTGGCATCACGTGAAGGACAAGACGGCGGCCGTCTTCACCGATCTCGGCGAGTTCAGCCTGAAGAACATCGCCCTGCCGGTGCGGGTCCTGATCGCCGGTCGCGGCGGCAACGGCCCTGCCGCGACGGCTTCCTTCGCTTCCATTCCCGCCACGCCCGGTCATTCCAGGCCGATCGCCAAGGGCCCGCCGGCAATCGCCGTGCTGCCGTTCCAGGGCAACGGAAGCGAACCCGATGTCGGCTACATGGCCGACGGTATCGCCGAGGACATCATCTACGGTCTTTCCAACACGCGCTGGCTTTCGGTCATCGCCAAGGGCTCGAGTTTCCAGTTTCGGGACGACAGCCTCGGCACAAGGCTCATCGGCAACGCGCTGGGTGCCCGCTACATCGTCAGCGGCACGTTGGCGCGCTCCAACAGGCAGATCCGCCTCAATACGTCGCTCACCGATACCTCGAACGGGCGCCTGGTCTGGTCGCAACGTTTCGACCGCGATCTCGTCGATATCTTCAGCCTGCGCGACCAGATCGGCAGCGAGATCGTTTCCATCCTCGACAAGGAGGTCGACCGCGCCGAGCAGGCGCGCACGTTCCAGGTGCCGTGGGAAAGCCTCGAGACCTGGCAACTGGTCAGGCGCGGCCGCTGGCACATGAACAGGCGGACACGTCGCGATACCGAAATCGCGCTCGACTTCTTCGACAAGGCCTACCAGGAAGATCCGAATTCGAGCGCCGTGCTCAACGAGCTCGCATGGTGGTATTTCTGGAGGGCATGGCTGCGCTTCGGCGACAGCGACGATCTGGAGAAAGTCGAGACGCTTGCGCGCAAGGCGCTGCTGATGGACAGCCTCGATGCGCGTCCGCATGCCTATCTCGGCGCAGCCGACATCATGCGCGGCCAGCCGGCATTGGCGGCCGAGCATCTTGCCGAAGCGATCCACATCAATCCGAGCTTCGCCTTCGCCCGCTCGGCCATGGGCAGCGCACACCTTTTGCTTGGCGATGCGACCAGCGCGATCCCCTTCTTCCTCGACACTGACCGATTGAGCCCGTTCGACCTCTATCGCTTCCATAATCTGGGGGAACTGGCCGCGGCCTATTGCTTCGTCGAGGACTGGCAGGCCGCGATCGCCACCGCCGAGCGCTCGCTCAACCTGTCGCCAGGTTACTTCTACGCAAGATTCCTGAAGATAGGCGCCCTGATGAGAAGCGGTCGGCGCGACGAGGCGGCGCATGAACTCGCGATTTTCATGACCAGGCACCCCGATTTTTCCGAGCAGAGGATACGCTGGATACCATTCGTGGACCCAGCCAAGAACAATTTCCTGATCGGCAATTTCGATCAGGCCAAGTCTGCCGCATGATCGCCGGGGCCGACAACAAATGACTGTGAACGAATTCACATACGCCGGACCGATGCAAACCTAGGCCAGACAATGCCGGCATCGTATTGACGTGGATAGCCGGGGGGCTTGAACGCGATGATCACTTTGAAGTACTTCGCCGCCGTCCGCGCCGCTCAGAAGAGCCAGCGTCCGCTCGCCGAAATGCCACCGTTCGACATCAACCGGCTGCGTTCCAAGAGCGGCTTTGCTTCCCGCATCGCCGGCTTTCTTCTCAGCGATCCGCGCTGGCTGCTGGCGCTGCTGCGCCGTTTCTGGCCGAATCTCGGCTTCGGCAATTTCTTGCTCGTCACCAAGGGCGCGGATGTTCGCGACATATTGGAGCGGGGCGACGAGTTCGAAACGCCTTACGGGCCGGAAATGGCCGAACTCGCCCGGGGCTCGAATTTCATTCTCGGCATGCAGGACGGCGCCGCGTACCGGCAGATGAAATCGGCGGTGCTGAGCGCGTTCCCGCCGGCGGAGGTCGAAGCCGCCGTCAGGCCGATCGCCGAGCGCCATTCGCAGGATATCATGACCCGCGCCAGCCCCGGCTTCGATGCCATCGCCGGATTGATGAAGATCGTGCCGGTTCGCATCTGCCGCGACTATTTCGGCCTCGAGATCGACGACGAAACCGAGTTCGCCGACTGGTCGATCGCGCTCAGCGCGCTGTTCTTTTCCGATCCGACGGCAAGTCCCACCACGCGCCAGCTTGCCGTGGTCGGAGGCGATCGGCTGATCAAGGTCATAAACCGATCGATCGCCGCGGTCAGGGAGAGAGCGGGCAAAGACGACCGGCCGCTTGCCCGTCTCGTCGCGCTGATGGACCAAGGGCGCCTGTCGTTGCCCGACATTCATTCCATCATGCTCGGCATGGTCGCAGGCTTTGTGCCGACGAACGTGCTTGCCGGCAGCAATTGCCTGGATGTGATCCTGTCGCGATCCGATGCGCGGCAGGCTGTGGATGAGGCCATCGCGGCCGGCGACACCGACAAGCTCGACCGGGCGATCATGGAAGCCATGCGCTTCAAGCCGATCTGGATCGGGCCGTGGCGCTATACCAGGCGTGACGCGGTCATCGGCAAGGGCACGCGCCGCGAGCGCCTGGTCAAGGCCGGAACGGTGGTCATGCCGGCGACGCTTTCAGCAATGTTCGATCCGGAGATCGTGCAGCGGCCGAACGAGTTCGATACGTCGCGCCCGCATCGCGACTACATGGTTTTCGGTTACGGCATCCATCTGTGCATCGGCGCCGAGATCGCCCGCATCCAGATCGGCGAATGCATCCGCGCGCTGTTCAGCAAACCGAAGCTCGCCCGCGCGCGGGGCAGGGCCGGCAAGATGGTCAATGTCGGCGCCTATCCGGCAAGCCTCAAGGTCGATTTCGAGCGCCCGCCGCTTTGCCGCACCGCCGACCAGTCGATGGTGACGGTTGTCTGCCCGATCACCCGCCCCACGCCGCTCGATGCGGTGCGCGACAAGGTCGCCGACCTAGGCAATCCCGCGATTGGCGAGATCAGCGCCGCACTCGACAAGGTCGCCACCATACATTTCACCAGCCTGGCCGTCGCTCCCACAGGCAGGGACAAGAAGACGGGGGTCGAGACCGGCGCGCTGGTGTTCGAAATCTCCGGCGACGGCAGCACCGACGACGTCATTGCCGCCATTGCGCAATCGATCGGGTATCGGCTGCGGCCGATCTTCAGGGATGTCTGCGGCCTGCCAGATGGCGGCTCGCTGGAGGACTTCCTGAAGAAGAACCACATCGAGATATCGCCCTCCTTCGGCAGCGCCGCGGGGCTGGTTTTTTCCGGCACGCCCGGCCATTCCGTACGCCGCATCCTTGCCGAGGCCAAGCTCGCCGACAGCGTGCGCGAGATCGCCGAAAAGCCGCGCGTGGGCGCCGGCAACGCGATGGACGTGCTGGCCGAGGCGCGCCGGCATGTCCGCTGCCTCGGGCAATTCGGCTGGGCGTTCGAGCCAGCCGAAAGCCTGCTGGAAAGGCCGCCCGGCCACTGGTCGCGCGCGCTGACAACGACGCTTTTGACGCCGGCGATGTTCGCCACCGTCGCGATCGTCGTTCTCGCCTTTTGGCGCATGACTTATGTGCTCGTGTTCGGGAACCCGCATGGCGTCACCTTCGCCAATATCGCTATCGCCGGCGCCGCGCTTCTGCTGACGGTGCTCGGTCTGCTGGCTATTCTGGCTCTGTTCGTGGGCCTTTGCTTCCTGGCGTTGCGGCGGCTCGAAGACAAGGACCGGCCGGCGAACACGCCGGTCGATATCGGCGCGCTCGAAAAGATCCTCGCCAATGAGGACCACTGCGCGCAGAACAATTTGACGGCGATCTCGACGATGAAGCCGGGCATCTTGCGGCGGCTGGCGCTAAGGCTCGCCTTCTACCTGATCTCGATATCGGCGCAGAAAGTCTTCAGGCCTGGTTTCCTCGCCACCATTAACACCATTCATTTCGCCCGCTGGGTGCTGCTGCCCGGCACCGACAGGCTGGTGTTCTTCTCCAATTACGGTGGCAGCTGGGAGAGTTATCTGGAGGATTTCATCGCCAAGGCTTCGGCCGGCCTGACCGGCGTGTGGAGCAACACCGAAGGCTATCCGCGCACGCGCTGGCTGTTCCTCGACGGCGCGCGCGACGGCGATCGTTTCAAACGCTGGGCGCGGCGCCAGCAGGTGCCGACGCTGTTTTGGTACAGCGCCTATCCGCATCTCAACACCACGCGCATCCGCATCAACTCCAGGATCAGGCGCGGTATCGCGTCGGCCACCGGCAACGAGGCGCGCGACTGGCTGAGCCTGTTCGGTTCGCTTCCGCGGCCGCAAGCGCGGCCGGCAGACGCGACCAGCCTGGCTGGACCGGCGTCCGCGCCGCTCGAAGAACTGGAATCCGGGGAAATCCAGTCGATCTTCTTCGGGCCGTTCGGTGCGCTCGGCTATGCGCATATGCTTGCGATCGAGGTGCCTGACGGTTTGTCGGCGGCGAAGCGCAAGGCGTGGCTCAACTTCGTGACCGAAAAAACCAGCTTCGGCGACGGCGTGCCGGCCGGCCGCGCCATGACGGTGGCGTTCGGCCCCAACGGCCTGCGCCGGCTGGGGCTCGAGGGCGGAGTCGACGACGAGCCGCTGGACACGTTTCCTGTCGCTTTTCGCCAAGGCATGGGAACGCCCGAGCGCAGCCGCATCCTCAACGACACCGGTCCCGACGCCCCGGACAAATGGCAGTGGGGATCGCCCGCCAATCCCGCCGACGTCGTCATCGTCTGCTATGCCGGGACGCCGGCCGCATTGAAGGCGGAGATCGCGGTCATGAAGCGACAGACGACAGGCGCGGGGATGTCCGTGGCCGCCGAACTGCCGCTGATGGTTCGGCGCGACGGCAAGCGGGCCGTCGAGCATTTCGGCTTCGTCGACGGCATCTCGCAACCGATCGTTCGGGGCACGTCGCGCGCCGCCAAAGGAGCCGCGCCGATGCATTTGCTGGCACCGGGCGAGTTCCTGTTCGGCTACCGCGACGAGCACGGCTTCTACCCGGCTTCGCCGTCGGTGGACGCGGCGCTGGACCGAACCGGCATCCTGTCGCAGGTGCGGCGCAACCGTCAGATACCGGGGCAGCCGCCTCCGCCGCGCGATTTCGGCCGCAACGGCACCTTCCTCGTCCTGCGCCAGTTCGAGCAACATGTCGAACTGTTCGACGATTATTGCAGGAAGGCCGCGACGCAGGCAGCATACGAGACTGGCGACGCCGCCATCACACCGCATTGGGTGGCGGCAAAGATGCTCGGTCGCTGGCAGGACGGCAGTTCGCTGGTGCGCAATCCGAACGGACGCCCGGGCCGTGGCATCGACAATGATTTCGCGCTGGGCGCCGAGGATCCGCAGGGGCATGCCTGTCCGCTCGGCTCCCACATACGCCGGTCCAACCCACGCGATTCGCTCGGCGAGGACCGCGAGACGCAGATCAGGATCGGCAAGCGCCACCGCATCCTGCGCGTCGGCCGCACCTATGAGAAGAAGGGCAAGGGCGGGAAGACCGAGAAGGGCCTCCTGTTCATGTGCCTCAATGCCGATATCGAGCGTCAGTACGAATTCATCCAGCAAACCTGGGTCTCGTCGAACTCGTTCCAGGGTCTTGTCGGCGAGACCGATCCGACGATCGGCGCGCGGGGCGGCGGCGGCCGGTTCTCGATCCCATCCTGGGAAAAGGTCACGGTGCTCAAGGATGTGCCGCAGTTCGTCACCACGAAAGGCGGCGGCTATTTCTTCATGCCGAGCCGGTCGGCGCTGCGCTATCTGATCTCGCGGCTCTGACCGGGTGCGCTGAAAGCAGTTCGTCGTTTCTCGAAAGCGACGAACCAGCGGAGCAATGGCGAAGGCGCCGCGCGGGCTACGGCAAAGGCGTCGAGCCTGCTCAGTCGTCGTCCTGCGATTCGGCGATCTGGTTCAGCGCGGCGGCGTTGGTGATGCGCAGGCCGCCGCGCTTGATGGCGATCATGTGCCGGCTGCGCCAGTCGTTCAGCGTCTTGTTGACGGATTCGCGCGTAGCGCCGAGGAATTCGCCGAGCTCCGACTGCGAAATCGGAATCCAACCGGCAGCGTCTGCCATTACGCCGCTCAGGAACACCAGCCGCTTTGCCAGCCTGGCCTCGATACCGAAAAAGGCCTGGTCGCCCAGCTCGCCGCTGACCCAGCGCAGCCGCGTGCACAGCAATTCGATCATCGCGCGGGCCAGAGACGGGTTTTTCTCAATGCGGTCGAAGAGTTGTGTCCGGCTCAGAGAAACCAGCTCGCATGCCGTAAGGCAGATGGCGGTCGCCGTGCGCGGGCGCCCATCCAGGGCTCCGATCTCGCCCACGAGGCTGCGCGACAGCTCGATATTGGCCACCAGTTTTTGCCCACCGGGCGAATAGATCGAAATCTCGACGGTTCCGCTCATCACGCCGTAGATGCGGTCGGAAGCGTCCTCCTGGACGAATAAATGCTGGCCGGCGGCATAGCGCTCAAGCTTGCAGCCGCCGAACAACAGATCGAAGTGGCGCGGGTCGATGCGCGCCAGGCGCGGCAGGTTCCTGTCGTCCGCGCCATTTGTAGCCATGATACGATTCCGCCTCTCGTTAGACGGAAATTGTAGGATAAGTGCGTGCTCGATCAAAGCGTCGTCTCCTTCTGTGATGGCTGACCGAAATCGGCGGGTGGCGGACAGACGTTCCAGGTCACGCGTCACACGCCGAAATCGGATAAGCCGGCAAACTGTAAGGAGACCGGGCGCACTGGCGGTTGCGGGCCGATCTTGGAACGCCATCCGCGCGCTTGGGTGGGAGGTGCCCATGCGCGCAGACGGCAAACCTGAAAATGGCTAGGTGATCGAAATTTCTCCTCGAGAACCGCATCCATATCGCAGTCCGGCAGCAGCTTCGGACGCCATAGTCAGCTCAGGCCGTCGATGCCGCCGTTGCAACATCTGAGCGCAAGCCCTGTTCGGCGTATGTGAAGGCGCTCACAGATATACGCATCTGGCGGACCGATGGTTATTTTAGAAGTGTATGGTCTTTGCTTTGCAACCTGCATGATTGCCTAGTCGGCAAATAGATCAACCGAAGTATGGCTGGAACCTTGTCTTGACTACAGGTGACGGTCGGCCTCATGGTTCATTTTGGGGAGGGGCAGGCCATGGCAGCCGCGAAGGGACTCCTTGTAAAGGTTCGCGGCGACGGCGCGGGGCTCTCGGTCCGAGGCGGGCCGCCCCGGATTGGCGGCATCGAAGCCGAGCCGATCCTCTCTCTGCCTGCCGACGCAAGTGCCGGCATGGCCGCGGCCGGGGGTCGCGGCGCCACCTGGTTGCGGTTGGCCACGGACGCCGCCGATACAGACAACCCCTGGGACCATGCCCACGATCTTGTCGCCCGGAACCCGGCGCTGGCGGCCGCGGGAGCCGAGGTGCTCGCAATCGAGCCCGATATCGTGCAGCAGTGGGATTATAAGGACAGCGGCGGCGATCGCGGCATGGCGGCAAGCGCAGCTCCGGTCTGTGCATTCGACGATCAGGACCCGCAGGGCGGACAGGCGGTGGTCGCGGGGCGCATCGCCTGGAATGCCGCGCCGGACTTCAGCCAGTTCGCGGCGGCGCGCGAGAAGGTAGGCGCCAAGCAGGCCAACATCACCATCGCCCATCTCGATACCGGTTTCGATCCGGGCCATCAGACCATTCCCGCCGCGCTTCTTACAGCGCAGCAGCGCAATTTCGTCGACGACGGGACGGGTCCGAACAACGCGACCGACCACGCTCCGGCCGGCACGCTGACCAGCAATCGCGGCCATGGAACCGGCACGCTCAGCCTGCTTGCCGGCAACAAGCTCGACGGCTCCTCGCCGCACTGGCCGGGCTTCAACGATTTCGTCGGCGGTGCGCCACTGGCGAAAATCCTGCCGGTGCGCATCGCCGACTGGGTGGTGCGGCTGACCACCGGCACCATGGTGCAAGGCATCGACTATGCGCGCAAGCAGGGAGCGCAGGTGTTGTCGATGAGCATGGGCGGCCTCGCCTCGCAGGCGCTGGTCGACGCCGTCAACCTTGCTTACGACCACGGTGTGGTCATGGTCACGGCGGCCGGCAACAATTTCACCATCACGCCGCGCAGCATCGTCTATCCCGCGCGCTACAATCGGGTGCTTGCGGCCTGCGGCGTGATGGGCGACGGGCGCGCCTATGCCGGACTCTCCTTCGGCACCATGCAGGGCAATTACGGGCCGCCTTCGAAGATGGATACGGCGCTTGGCGCCTACACGCCGAACGTGCCCTGGGCCGAGATCGATTGTCGCAAGGTGGTCGATATGGACGGCAGCGGCACCTCCGCCGCGACCCCGCAGGTCGCGGCCGCGGCCGCTCTCTGGCTCGCCGAGCACTGGGACGTGGTGAAGAATTACCCTCAGCCCTGGATGCGTGTCGAAGCCGTACGCAAGGCCTTGTTCGCGAAAGCCCTGAAATCGACGGCCAAGATGAATGCGGCGGAGACGAAGGAGAAGATCGGGCAGGGCGTCTTGCGGGCCTTCGATGCGCTGGGCTTCCCTCCGCCGGCGGCAAACAGCCTGACCAAGCTCGCTCGAGCCACCTATACGTGGAGCTGGCTGGACCTTTTGACCGGAGGGAATTCGTTGGCGGCGCCACCACCGGCGACGCTTCGGCAGCGAACGATGTTCGCGCTGGAACTGATGCAGATGGCGCAAACCACGGCGGCAGTCGACCAGGCGATCGCCGACCCGGATGGCGATCCGGACAAGGTTTCGGCCGCGGCGCGCAACCGCTACCTGGAGGCGGCGCTCGACCAGGGCAATCCGTCGAAGCCGTTGAAGGCCTTTCTGGAAGGATGGCTGGGCCGGCCAGGCGCCAGCGTAGCGGTTCCGGCGCCAGTCATGGGCCCGGCACCGGCCATTAGGCGCAAGCCGCGGCCGCTGCCGCCGCCGCAACGGCGCCTGCGCATCTACGCGCTCGACCCGTCGGTGGCGAAACGGCTGGATTCGGTTTCGGTCTACCAGGCGACGCTTTCGGTGCCGTGGGACGACGAGCCTGCGACCGACAGGCCGTTGCTGCCCGGTCCGATCGGCGAATATCTCGAGGTGGTCGATGTCGACCCCGCGTCCGACCGCGTCTACGATCCGGTCGACCTCAACGACAAGGTGCTGCTGGCGCAGGACGGCCTGCCGCCTTCGGAGGGCAATCCGAAATTCCACCAGCAGATGGTCTACGCGGTGGCCATGACCACGATCGGCCATTTCGAGCGCGCTCTCGGCCGTCGGGCGTTGTGGGCGCCGCATTACGCAGCGGCTCCCGGCCGCACCGGCGATATGACGGTGAAGGCGCATTACGTGCCGCGCCTGCGCATTTATCCGCATGCGTTGCGCGCCGAGAATGCCTATTACAGCCCGGAAAAGAAGGCGCTGCTGTTCGGCTATTTCCCGGCGACCAGCAATCAGGGCGATGTCACCACGCCCGGAACGACGGTGTTCTCGTGCTTGTCCAGCGACATCGTCGCGCATGAGATGTCGCATGCGCTGCTCGACGGGCTGCATCGTCGCTTCCAGGAAGCGTCCAACCCGGATGTGCCGGCCTTCCACGAGGCCTTCGCAGACATCGTCGCGCTGTTCCAGCATTTTACGTTGAAGGAGCTCGTCGGCTTCGAGATCGGCAAGGCGAGGGGCGAATTGTCGGCCGCTTCGCTGCTCTCGGGCATCGCCAAGCAGTTCGGCGAAGGCAGCGGCAGGGCCGGGCCATTGCGTGAATATGGCGGCGCCGGCATGGCCGAGCTCGACTACGACAAAACCTTCGAGGCGCATGACCGAGGCTCGATCCTGGTTTTCGCTGTCTACCAGGCTTTTCTGGCCATCGCCGACCGGCGGACGGACGACCTGATCCAGCTTGCCACTGGCGGCTCCGGCATCCTGCCGGCGGGCACCTTGCATCCGAGCCTGGTCGAGCGCCTCACCGACGAGGTTGCCAAGACCGCCACGCAGATGCTGACGATGTGCATCCGCGCGCTCGACTATTGCCCTTCCGTCGACATCACTTTCGGCGAATATCTGCGCGCGCTGATCACCGCCGACCGCGACGCCTACCCGGACGATCCGCTGCACTATCGCCTCGCCTTCCTGGAATCGTTCCGCAAGTGGAAGCTGTTGCCGCGCGACGTTCGCACCATCTCGGAGGAGACGCTCGCCTGGAGCGCGCCGGAGGATCCGTCGCCGGTCTGGCTGAAAGGCCTGCTCGGCAAGATCGACCTCGGCTGGAACCAGAAATTGAAGCGGGCCGAGATCTTCGCGCTCAACGACAAGAACCGTTATGCGCTGTGGAAGGCGATGCACAAGGCCTTCGCCTCCGATCCGGACCTCTACAAGCAGTTCGGCCTGCTGCCCGATCTGCCGCGCTACAATGACGACGGCACGGTCATGCACCCGCCGAAGAAAGGCGAGACGACCTTCGACATCTACAGCGTGCGCCCGACGCGACGCGTCGAGCCGGACGGCTCGTTCCGCGTCGAGGTGGTGGCCGTGATCCAGCAGCGCATTCCGGTTGCGCTGGACGGCACGGCGATGCCGCAAGGCATGGCCAAGGGCGAAGGCTTCTTCTGGTTCCGCGGCGGCGCCACGATCATCATTGATCCGCGCGAGCGCTTCGAGGAAATCCGCTACTCGATCATCAAGAACACCGGCAGCGCGGACCGGCAGAAGCGTCAGGCCGGGACGATGGCGGCCAACTATCTCTCGCCGCTGCGAGCGCTCTATTTCGGCGGCGAAGTATCGGAGCCTTTTGCGTTGTTGCATGCCAGCGACGGAGACGACGACCATGTCTAGAAAACCGGCGGCAAGAACAAGGCCGGCAAAATCGGCTCCCGCGGCGACGCCGGCATCGGGCATCACCGTCAGGCATTACTGCCAGGGCATCGGCGACTGCCACTTGCTGACGTTCAAGAAGCCGGACGGTAAACCGTTCCGCATTCTCATCGATTGCGGCATTCATGTCTCGATCAAGAGTGGCTCGGCGCTGGTCTCCGACATCGTCGCCGACCTCAAGAAGGAGACCGGCGGCAAGATCGACATCCTCGTCGTCACGCACGAACACTGGGATCATGTTTCCGGCTTCCTGACCGCCAAGGACCTTTTCAAGGATTTTGTCGTCGGCGACGTCTGGATGGCCTGGACCGAAAATCCTGCCGACGCGGAGGCCGCGGAGCTCGACAAGTTCAAGGGCCAGGCGCTGGCGGCCTTGCAAGGCGTGGGCCAGAAGCTCGACGGGATGCAGGGGCTCAGTTCTTACATGGCCGGCATCCGCGACGGCCTGCAATCGGTGCTCGGCTTCCAGTTCGGCGCCGCAGGCGAGCGGGTGCGCTCGGCCCGCGACGCGGCGGCAAAACTGTCGCAAAAACCGTCGCCGACCTATTTCGAGCCTGGCGGGCCGCCTGTGACGATCGACGCATTGCCAAACCTGCGCGTCTATGTGCTCGGTCCGCCGCGCGACAAGGCGGCGCTTCGCCTCGAGGAAAAGGCGAGCGAGATGTTTCCGCTGGCCAGCGGCGGTCCGTACGCGCGGGCGCTGACGAGCGGCCTCAAGATCAACGAGGCGGCCGATGCCGGTTACGTCGACGAGCTCAGTCCGTTCGAGCGCAATGTCGGCACGCCGCTCTCCGCGGCGCTCGCCGGCGACAAGGGCAGCGATCCGGCCATCGACATCGCCGCCTATGTGCGCAAGCATTATTCTGGGCCGGTCTCGGCCGCGGCATCCATGGAAGACCGCGACCAGTCCTGGCGGCGCATCGACGCCGACTGGATGGGGATCGCCGCCGACCTGGCCTTGCAGCTCGACCGCGGCGTCAACAACACCAGCCTGGTGCTTGCCTTCGAGTTCATCGACAGCGGCCGGGTGCTGCTGTTCCCGGGCGACGCCCAGATCGGCAACTGGCTGAGCTGGAAGGACCTGAAATGGCCGGTCGGGCAGGGCACCGTCACATCGGCCGATCTTCTGGCGCGCACCGTCTATCTCAAGGTCGCGCATCACGGCAGCCAGAACGCCACGCCGCAGAAACAGGGTTTCGATCTGCTGATGAGCAGCGACCTGTCGGCCTTTATCCCCACCAACAAGGTCGACGCGGTGAAAGTGCACTGGGGCGAGATGCCCTATGACGGCGTCCTGACCGCGCTCGAGACAAAGACCAAGGGCCGCGTCATCCGCGCCGATGATCCATGGCTGGCGGACAAGAACGGAAAGCCGGCTTTTGCCGCGCCGTCCGGCTCGGTCCAGGCGGTGCGCAGCGCGCCACGCGATGCGGCACGCGGGCCGGGCGGACTGTGGGTGGAAGTGGATCTGGTTTAGGACCACCGGAACGCCGCCGCGCGGCAGGCGCCGATCAGTCCGGCCTCAAAGCCGATTGCGAAAAATCGAAAACCGATTTATGGAGCGAGCGGCTGAATGAGGGCGGCCACTCAACACATTGCACAAGGTCGCCCCATGCCCGATCAATTCTCGCGCGTCATCGCCTTCCTTGCCGTGGTCACGGCCCTGCTGTTTGCCGGGCTGCATTTCCATCAAGGCCACATCATCGCCACGCTCTATTTTATGACCGGCGCCGTTCTGGTGACCGCCGTGACGCGCATGAATGTGAGGCGAGGGCTGATCTAGAATCCGGTTGTCGGGCCATCCAAGCAGGTCGAATAGACGGTGCGTGGATTGAATCTGAGACCTTCTGTGTTCACCCACGCTGGACGGCGGCGGGCTGAAGCTTCGAGCGGAGGCGCCATGCCATTGCGTGGCCCAATCGAACGCCTGGACGTTCGACTGCCGTATGCTGCATGTGAGCCAGCGGAGTGATGACGAGGACCGAAAAGGCAAACGAGGCGAGTGCCAGTGTGATGGGAGAAACTCCTGCATTGACGGCCTTTGCGAGTAGCTCAGGCATGTTCCAAAGAGCGATCAGCACCAATGGGTGCAACAAGTAGAAGCTGAAAGAGATGCGGCCGAAATACCTGGCCACAGCCATCAGACGACCTTTCCGCAACGGAACGCCATAGGCGATCAACGCCGAGATAAAACCCGCGAAAGCCGTCTCGAAAATCACGGACCAGTTGGACCACCATCCAAGCAAGGGGCGCGAGAGTGCGAACCCGGCGACCGCGAGGGCGAGCGACAGGGCCGGACGAGCAAGGCGAGCGACTATCTTCCTTCCATAGGCACAAGCGATCATTCCGGACACGAACGAGTAGAGGTTCCCTAACGAAACGCCCTTTCCGGGCGTTCCAGACCACTGCCCGCTGAATGACAGGCCGAGCAAGATGAGGGCGGGCAGAACCAGAGCGACAGCGCCCCATCGCCGCCAGGACCAATAGAGCAAAAAAATCAGTGGGGCCGCGATCATTTCGGTTTGGAGCGACCACATCACGCCGTTGATGTCGGTACGTAGCAACAGCGCATTGGCCATCACATTCCTGGTCGTATAGACCTCGGCCGGCCCAAGCGACATGCCGGTCAGCAGAAACAGTCCGACGAAGATCGCGATGGTTGAAAAGATGGCAGGGTAGATGCGCAGAACACGTCCTATGAAAAATGGGCCGGCGCTGGCCTTGAGGTCATCCGTCTGCCGACTGAGCATCATCATGAGAACGAAGCCGCTCAGGACAAAGAAAAATACGACGGCGCCGTGGCCGTTCCCGGCGATGCGGAAAGCCGCATCAAGGTAGCTTTGGCTTCGATACGAGCCCTGCACCAAAGAGACCGCTTGCCGCGTCGCATCATAATATGTCGCCTGACCGCAATGAAAGAGCGCGACCATCAGCGCGGCGACGCCGCGAGCTGCTTCGAGGCCAGATACGAATTCACGGCGCGAGATAGCGATATCCCCCATGTCGCTGACGTTTCCCCGCAATCTCCTCTTGATGCGCTCGGACGGCACCGGGCGGCATCCCCCGAAACCGACTGTGCCCAATTCGAGCCGCATAAGCTCCATTCCCTAGGCGCATTTGCGCGGAGGTCGTCATAAGAACTGTGGAAAACCAAGGGAAATGGTGGGCGATGCAGGGATTGAACCTGCGACCCCACCCGTGTGAAGGGTGTGCTCTCCCGCTGAGCTAATCGCCCGCCTGTGGCCCGAAGGCCGAAGCGAGCCGCGATATAAGGTAGGCGAGCGCGCGAAGTCAAGGCGATGTGCCAAGCTTATCGCGCGGATCGGTTTCCGGTTTCTCAACCGTCCCAATCCGAGCGCGCTCAGCGTGCCGCCGCGATCAACCGCTCGGCCAGTTGCGGCGTCAGCGTGTCGAAATGCGAGATCACCAGAGTTGGCTCGAATTCGCGCACGTGGCGGTCGGTGTAGCCAAAATCGACCGCGACCACCGGAATGCCAGCTGCCTTGGCGGTGTCGATGTCGGTCTGCGAATCGCCGATCATCAAGGCGTTCTCCGCATCGCCGCCGGCCAGCCTGATTGTCTCGGTGAGATGGCGCGGATCGGGTTTGCGGAAGGCGAAAGTGTCCTGGCCGCAAATCGCGGCAAAGTAGTTCGACAAGCCCAGCGCGCCGATCAGCGTCGCGGAATTGGCTTCGTATTTGTTGGTGCAGACCGCCATCAGATAGCCGGCGGCCTGGAAACGGTCGAGTGCGGCGACGACGCCGGGGTAGGGGCGCGACTTGCCGGGAATGTTCAGCGTGTAATGGTCGAGGAACAGCTTCAGCAGCCGGTCGTGCTCCTCCGCCACCAGCGCCTTGTTCTGCGCGGCATGCGCGCGTTCGATCATCACGCGGCCGCCATGGCCGACGAAGCGTCTGAAGCCGGCTTCGTCGACAGCGGCGAGGTCGCTCGCCGCCAGGCTGTGGTTGAGGCTGTCGAGCAGGTCGGGCGCGGTGTCGATCAGCGTTCCATCCAGGTCGAAGACGATGATCGGGCGGGTCATGGG
>NZ_JAIUHP010000018.1:0-142650 GCF_020165175.1 Mesorhizobium sp. CA16 | reverse complement strand
GGTCATGGGTGGGTCCTGCGGCAATTGCGTTGCCGCAGCCGATACAGGCTGGCCCAAGTTCAAGCAAGAAGCCTCGATCGGTCCACAGAGCCTTTGAGGGCGAGCCTTTGACGGGACAGGCAAAAATGCTAGGAGGCGCGCGAAACCGGCGAAATCGGGGCTCCCCATGGATGCAAGGCAGTTGAAGGTCGAGGCCGCGCGGGCAGCGCTCGCCCATGTCGGCAGCGGCATGCGGCTCGGCATCGGCACCGGCACGACGGCGGAAGAATTCGTGCGGCTGCTGGCCGAGAAGGTTGCGACCGGCCTCAAGGTCATCGGCGTGCCGACTTCCGAGCGTACCGCGGCACTCTGCCACGAGCTCGGCGTGCCGCTGTCTACACTGGAAGAAACACCCGAGCTCGACCTCACCATCGACGGCGCCGACGAGGTCGACCCGGAGCTGACCCTGATCAAGGGCGGCGGCGGCGCGCTGCTGCGCGAAAAGATCGTCGCGGCGGCGTCCGAGCGCATGATCGTGATTGCCGACAAATCCAAGATGGTCGGAACCCTCGGCCGGTTCCCGCTGCCGATCGAGGTCAACAAATTCGGCCTGCGCGCCACCGAGATCGCGGTACGCGCCGCCGCGGCAGGGCTAGGCCTTTCCGGCCCGGTTACATTGAGGATGACGGGAAGCCAGCCATTTGTTACAGACGGCGGCCACTTTATCCTCGATGCATCTTTTGGCCGCATTCCGGATACAAGAGCGCTGTCGAATGCTCTCTTCGCCGTTCCAGGCGTTGTCGAGCACGGTCTATTCATCGGGCTGGCGTCAACGGCCATCATCGCCGGCGGCGACGGTATCGAAACCGTCCATGCAGCCTGAAACCAGGGAGTTCTACCGACTATGATTTTGCCTAAACGAGTTCGCCGCCTTTCGACGCTTCTGGCGGCCTCGGCCGTCCTTGCGCTGTCGTCACCGGTGTTTGCGCAGGACATCAGCGAATCGCATCTGAAGGCCGCGCGCGCGGCTGTCGCGGCGATCCACGCCACGGACTCGTTCGACAACATCCTGCCGCAGGCGGCCGGCGCGCTGGAATCGCAGCTCATCCAGAAAAACCCCGACATGCAGGAACTGATCGGCAAGACCGTGACCGAGAAGGCGCTTGGCATGGCCTCGCGGCGCGCCGACCTGGAAAAGGAGGCGGCCATGGCCTATGCCAAGGTGTTCTCCGAGAAGGACCTCAACGACATCGCCGCCTTCTACAGCTCCGAGGCCGGCAAGAAGCTGCTGGATAGCGGCCCCGCGGTGACGCGCGACCTCGTCAAGGCTGCCGACATCTGGCAAAATGGCGTTGCCCGCGATCTCGCCCAGCAGGTCGGCGAGACGCTTGCGGCGGCCGCCAAGGCCAAGGCGCCGGCAGCGCCGGCGCCGGCCGCCACCGCACCCGCCGATGGTTCCGCTCCGGCGGACAATTCGGCTCCGGCTGACGATTCGCAGAACTGATCCTTTTGATCCGCCGACTGCGGCTGGACCACAAAGCCCGGGTTTGCCCGGGCTTTTCTTTTGCCGCTTGGCAGCCTACCTCTGACCCCGTCTTTCTCATCCGCAGGAGCCCAAGCGATGGCCGCTTATGACTATGATCTGTTCGTCATCGGCGGCGGCTCCGGCGGGGTAAGGGCGGCCCGGGTGGCGGCGGCTCTCGGCAAGCGCGTGGCCATCGCCGAGGAATACCGCTTCGGCGGCACCTGCGTCATTCGCGGCTGCGTGCCGAAGAAGCTCTATGTCTATGCTTCGCAATTTCCCGAGCATTTCGCCGATGCCGCCGGCTATGGCTGGACGGTGCCCGAGGCGAGCTTCGACTGGCCGACGCTGGTCGCCAACAAGGACAAGGAGATCGCGCGGCTCGAAGCGATCTACAAGAAGAATGTCGAAGGCTCCGGCGGCGAGACCTTTCATTCACGCGCAGTGCTCGTCGACACGCACAGCATCTATCTGGTTGCCGAGGACCGCACGGTCAGCGCCGACCAGATCCTGATCGCCACCGGCGGGCGTCCGGCGCCGCATCCGGCGCTGCCAGGCCATGAATATTGCATCTTCTCCAACGAGGCCTTCGATCTCAAGGAGCTGCCGAAGACGATCATGATCGAGGGCGGCGGCTACATCGCCGTCGAATTCGCCAATATTTTCCACGGCCTGGGCGTCGACACCACGCTGGTCTATCGCGGCCAGGAGATTCTGAGCCGCTTCGACATGGATCTGCGCCGCTCGCTGCACGAGACAATGGAGAGGAAAGGCATCAGGATTCTTTGCCACGCGGTTTCGGAATCGGTGCGCAAGACACCGGAGGGCAGGCTGGACGTGCTGCTGTCTTCCGGCCAAACGCTGACGGTCGACCAGGTGATGCTCGCGATCGGACGTCTCCCCAACACCGAGAATATGGGCCTGGAAGGCGTCGGCCTCGAACTCAGCAAGACGGGCGCGATCGTCGTGGACAAACATTCGCGCACCAATGTCGATAACATCTGGGCGATCGGCGACGTCACGCATCGCGTGCAACTGACGCCGGTGGCGATCCACGAGGCGATGTGCTTCGTCGAGACGGCCTTCAAGGACAACCCGACAGCGCCGGACCACGACACCATTCCGACGGCTGTATTCTCGCAGCCGGAGATCGGCACTGTCGGCCTGTCGGAAGACGACGCAATCGAGCGCTATGCGGATGTCGAGATCTACCGCGCATCCTTCCGTCCGATGCGCCACACGCTGTCCGGCCGCGACGAGAAGATGCTGATCAAGCTGGTGGTCGACGGCGCATCCAGGAAGGTGATCGGCGCCCATATTCTGGGCCCCGATGCCGGCGAGATGGCGCAGCTTCTCGGCATTCCGGTGAAGGCTGGCCTGACCAAGGAGGACTTCGACCGCACCATGGCCGTGCATCCGACCGCGGCCGAGGAACTGGTAACGATGTACAAGCCGACCTATCGCGTGAAGAACGGCGAACGGGTCTGACCGGAGCGTGGGACGCGACGGCCGCCGGCGATGCCGGTGGCCGTCAAGATGCTTCTACAGAAGCGTGCCGCGCAGGATCATCAGCGCCACCGAGAAGTAGATGACCAGCCCGGTGACGTCGACCAGCGTGGCGACGAACGGCGCCGAGGCGCTCGCCGGGTCGAAGCCGATGCGCTTCAGCGCGAAGGGCAGCATCGATCCCGACAGCGAGCCGAAGGTGACGATGCCGACCAGCGCCGCGCCTACGGTCGCCGCGATCAGCATCCAGTGCGGGCCGTAGTCGTAGAAGCCGAAATACTGCCAGAGCGCGATGCGGCAGATGCCGACGATGCCGAGGATCGAGCCGAGCACCAGACCGGTCGGCAGCTCGCGCAAGGCCACCCGCCACCAGTCGCGCAGCCCGATCTCGCGCAGCGCCAGCGCGCGAATGACGAGCGAGGTCGCCTGCGAGCCGGAGTTGCCGCCGGAACTCATGATCAGCGGGATGAACAGCGTCAGCACGATCGCCTTTTCCAGTTCGCCTTCGTAGCTCTGCATGGCGTTGGCCGTCAGCATCTCGCTGAGGAACAGCGCGCAAAGCCAGCCGGCGCGCTTCTGGATCATGGCGAGGAAGCTCATCTTCATATAGGGCTCGTCCAGCGCCTCCATGCCGCCGAAACGGTGCACATCCTCGGTCGTCTCCTCGATCATCGTGTCGATGATGTCGTCGATGGTGACGATGCCGAGGAGCTTGCCGTGATCGACGACCGGCAAGGCGAGCAGGTCGTATTTGGAGATTGTCTGCGCCAGGGTCTCGCGATCGGTGAGCGGCGTCACCGTCACCGGCATGCGATCGGGCGCCACCGACAGGATCGAATCCTCCGGATTGCCGGTGATCAGCCGGCGCAATCCGGTCGCCCGCAGTAAAAGATGCGTCTCCGGGTCGACGATGTAGATGGCGTAGATGGTTTCGCGGCTGCGCTCGACCTTGCGGATGTAGTCGAGCGTGCGCCCAACGGTCCAGTCGGAAGGCACGCTGACGAATTCCGTCGTCATGATCGAGGCGGCGCTGCCTTCCGGATATCCCAGAATGGACAGCAGCGTCGCGCGCAGCGGCGGCGCCAAGGCGCCGAGCAACTCCGAGCGGGCCGGCTCGTCCAGCTCGCGCAGGATGTCGGCGGCGCGGTCGACCGACATGGCAGTCAGGAGCTTGCTCGCCTTCGGGCGCGGCAGGGCCTCGGCAAGCTCGGGTGCTGCTTCGAGCTCAGGCTGGTCGAAAATCTCAACCAGCCGCTCGAACGGCACGGCGCAGAGAAGCTCGATGGCTGTCTCGCGGGTTTCATGGTTGAGGGCTTCAACGACGTCGGCGACGTGATCGTTGGCAAGAACACGGGCGACGGCGACCGCTTCGTCGTCCAGTACAAGTGCGAATTCGTTCATGGCTCACTCCTTGCCGTCCGGCAGGACGTGAGCCGTCAGGTCACGTCAGGGCGGACGGCGGTTGCGTTCGACTGTGACTGTCGCCAGGCATGGCGGGTTGACCTTTCTGCTCGCGGGGTTCGAGTTTGAATTTGGCGAGCGGGCGCAACATAGGAGCGGTTTTTGCCGAGTCAATCGCGAAGGGCGCCGAAAAGGGACGCGGGCAGGCCGGATCGCGAGACTGTGATCGAAGACAGACCAAGCGGGGCCACCGTCGCCGGTCAAATGCTTGGTATGACTTCTATTTCTGCTTCAGCCGGCGGAAGCGCAGCCACTTGTCCTCGACCGGCCGGGGCTGGGCGAGAATGGTGGTGAGCTCGCGCGGCAAGCTGGGCGCAAGCGGCTTCTTGGTGGCGACGCCGTCGGCAATCGAAACCACGCTGTGGTAGAACTCCTCGCCGGACAGCGAGCGCGGCGCCACCGCTTCGTGCATGACGCTGATGACGGTGACGTTCGGGCAATTGTCCTTGATCGCCTGGTGGAAGGCGATCTTACCTTCGGGATCGAGCGCGCCGGTCGCTTCGTCGAGGAACAGAAGTCCCGGCTGCTGCAGGATGATGCGCGCGACCACCAGCTTCTGCTTCTGGCCGCCCGAAAGCACCTGGTCCCAGATCTTGCCCTCGCGGCTCTCGTCGGCCAGCTGCCCGATGAAGTCGCCGAGGCCGGCCTTGTGCAGGGCCGCGGCAACCTGCGTGTCGCTGTGATCGCTCTCTGAACCCGGCAGGCAGACGAGCTGCTTCAGCGAGACCTGCTGCAGCTTGACCTCCTGAGCGGCGTAGAAGCTCGTCACGCCCTCCGGGAAGACGATGGTGCCGCGGCCATATGGCCACAAGCCGTTGATAGCCTTGATCAGCGAAGTCTTGCCGCAGCCGGATTCGCCCTTGAGGAAGGTCCATTCGCCGCGGCGGAAGCGCAGATTGGCGGCGCTGAGGAAAGGCGTCGCGTCCTCGCCCTGATGCGCCAGCTCGAGCTTCTGGATGGTCAGGCCGAACACCGGGTTCTGGGTGGCGTAGCCGAAGTCGGAGCGGCCGGTCTGCTGATAGAATTCGCGCGGGTGCTGGACGTTCTCGATGGCGTCGGCGAGCTCGGTGACGCGCTGGCTGTTGGCCCTGAGCGTCGCGATCGCCGGCATCACATGGATGAACCACGAGCACTGGCTGATCAACTGGGCGACCATTTCGGAGCCGGTAATGTAGCCTTTGTAGTCGAGACGGTTGTGGATGAACGACACGAGGCCCGGGGCGTAGGCAACGATACGGGCGCCGACGAAATTGTAGATCAGCTCGAACGACGTGTAGCTGGTGTTGACGATATTGAGCCGCCCCCACGTCTTGTCGATGTCGACATAGAGCCTGTCATGCATCGACTTTTGCACGCCCTCGCCATGCGAGGCGGCGACGTGGAAGCTGCGGCGCAGGAATGTCGTCAGTTCGCTGCGGTAGCTGCCCTCGGCCTGCTGCATGCGCACGTTGAGCCGCTCGAGCAGCCGCCCGAGCTTGACGGCGATCCAAGTGTTCAGCGGCACGTAGATGGCGACGGCGAGGAAAGCCAGCACCGCGGTGCCGTAGCCGCCGAGGAATTCCAGGCCCTTGACCTCGACCGAGGACCCGATCAGGTTTTCGCCGATGAAATAGAGCGAAGTCGCGACACCCAGCACGCCCATGGCAAGCCCGATGGCGCCGCCGGTCATGTCCTTGATCGATTCCTGGATGCGCTGGTCGATGTTGTCCGGAGCGACGATGCCGCCGGCCGCCGAACCGTGCTGCGCATGAAAATGGGTATGGTTGCCGTCGAGCAGCGCCTGGTTGAACTGGCTGTTCAGCCAGCCCCGCCATTTGCGGTGCAAGGTCGTTGAAACGAGATTGCGCACGCCGGTGAAGCCGGCATCCTTCAGCACGACCAGCAGCACCAATATGCCGGCATTGGTCAGAATGGTCTGCAACGGGTGGGTGTTGGCGGCGTCGTGGAGGAAGGCGATCGAATTGCCCAACTCGCCCAGTGCCAAGGCGAACCAGACGCCAGCCTTGCTGGACAACGCCGTCAGCAGCGCGATGACGAATGTGAGGGTCCAGGCTTCCTTCCACCGGTCGGAGAACCAGTAGGCTCGCATCAGCCCCCAGAATGTGCGCATCGACGATACCGGCGTCAGCGACGAGGTCTTCGCCTCGTTGGATGTTTGCTCCGGTACTGTTCGTTGCGGTCTACCGACCCCAGTCACGATCCCGCCCAAACCTTTCTTAGTTTTGTTACACAGGGTAACACCAATTGATCATTTTCCATTAATTTTCTGCCAACGAATGTGAACAGGGTTACTCGCCGTGGCATCAGGGCAACAGAAAGGCTGCGCCGGGCGATCGCTACTCGCGGCGATTTCATCTTGTATTTCAGTTTGCTAGAGCTGTTTTTGCCAGCCGGCGGCAACCTTCCCTAAGGGAAGTGGAAAACACGGGTTTGTGAATGAAAAAGAGGTGTCCGCAGGCCGCGATGACTACTGGCGGTGACCGGAATGACCGAAAATTTGCCGCCCGTGAGCTACTCAGGGTTTACCTGATTCGTCTTTTCCGGAGGCGCTGAAAATGGCCGGAAATGGTCTTGTCGGCAGTGTCGTATCTGTCGATGGCGATCTCGCCGCTGCCGAAACGGACATGGCCCTCCCGGCGATCAGGGCTGTTGCGGCGAGCTGACCAAGCTTGGCTACGGCAACAGCTTCTTCCTGAGCAAAGCCAAAGCGACCGCGAAAACAGGAGGACAATTTTCAGGAAAGCGCGCGGCGGTCAGGTCGGCGGCTACGGATCGCGCTGACGGAAAATTCAGTTCGCGGTTTCGAGCTCGCCGCGCGCCTTGGCCTGGGCCACCTGGCGGATGGCGTCGGCAAGCGTGTCGGCATCCTGCGCGCCCATCACGGCGTATTTGCCTTCGAGCAGGAAGCAGGGCACGCCGGTGATGCCCATGCGCGAAGCGGTGGCGATCTCGTTGCGGACGGCCTCAACGTCGGCGTCGGTCGGCAGCAGCGTCTCGACCACCGACGCATCCATGCCGGCCTCGCCGGCGGCCGTAACCAACACGGCATGGTCGCCGATGTTCACGCCTTCCTCGAAATTCAGCTGGAAGAGGCGGCGCACCAGCCGGTTCTGCACGTCCTCGCCGGCTGCGCCCGCCCAGCGGATGACGCGGTGCGCGTCGAGGGTGTTCGGCGCGACCTTGATGGCGCCAAAGGCAAAGCTGATGCCCTCGGCTTCGCCGAGCGGCTCGATGCGCGCGTGGATCTGATGGATACGCTCCTCGCTGCCGAACTTGCCGAGCATGTATTGGCGGCGATCCATGCCGGCTGGCGGGATGGTCGGATCGAGCTGGAATGGCCGCCAGCGCACGCGCACGTCGATGTCGCTTGCAGAAGCGATGGCCTTGTCCAGCCGCTTCTGGCCGATTAAGCACCAGGGGCAGACGACATCGGACACAACATCGACGGTGATGGTGTTCTTGGCGCTCATGCTCGTCTCCTGTTTGGTCTCTGCCGGTCGGGCCTGCCTCAGTTGGGCTTTCGCCACCAGGTCGGCAGCTGGTAGCCGAATATGGGGGTCTTTTGCGGATGTTCCAGATAGCTCCAGTAAGCGACCCATTGCTGCGTGTTGTACTGCATCGGCACCATGTAGCTGCCTGAGATCAGCAGCCGGTCGAGCACGCGCACCGCGGCGACATAGTCTTCTTTGGTGCGGGCGTTCAGCATCGCGTCGATCGCGGCGTCGATCGCCGGATCGGCGACGCCGGCGAGGTTGAACGATCCTTCCGTTTTCGCGGCGACCGATCCCCAGCGGCCGACCTGCTCGCTGCCGGGCGACAGCGAATTGCTGAAGCCGCTCGTCCCGATCAGAACCTCGAAGTCGAAACGCTGCTTGCGCGACTGGATCTGGTCGCCGTCGAGGGTGCGGATGCCGACGCCGATACCGATCTTTTCCAGTGTGCGCTGATAGACGGCCGCCAGCCGCTCTTCGTCCTGCGACGAGGTCAGGATCTCGAAGCCGAACGGGTTTCCTTGCGCGTCGAGCATCTTGCCGTCCTGCACGTGGAAGCCGGCGCTCTTCAGCAATTCGAAGGCGGTTTTGAGCACCTTGCGGTCCTGGCCTGAACCATCCGTCACGGGTGGGCGCCAGGTGCCGTCCATCACGTCCGGCGGCACGCGGCCGGGGTAGGGCGCAAGCAGCGCCTTTTCGCGATCGCCCGCGGGGTGGCCGAGCGCCGAAAGCTCGGAATTCTGCCAATAGCTCATGGTGCGGTTGAACTTGCCGCCGAACAGATTCTTGTTCGTCCATTCGAAATCGTAGAGCATGCCGAGCGCGCGGCGGACGACGGGATCGGCGAATTTGGGCAGCCGGGTGTTGAACAGAAAGCCGGTCACAACCGGGGGAATGCCGGTGGTGAAATATTCTTCCTTCACATCACCCTTTCGGAAGGCTGGAAAGTCGATGTCGCGCTCACGCTTGACCGGATCGGTCTCGTCATCGAGAGCGCAAATTCCTTTCTTGAATGCTTCCGTCTTGGCGTTGGCGTTGAGAAAATACTCGATCGTGACCTGATCGAAATTGTCGAAGCCGCGCTTCGACGGAATGTCTTTGCCCCAGTAATGCGGATTCCGCTTGAAGACGATACGCTGCCCCGGCAGCACCTTGTCCACGGTGTAGGGGCCGCTGCCGATCAGCGGCTTCAGCGTGGTCTTGTCGAACGTGTCCTTGTCGAAGGCGTGCTTGGGGACAATCGGCGTCAGCGCGACGATCAGCGGGAATTCGCGATTGGCCTTGTCGTTGAAGGTGAACTTCACGCTGTGGTCGCCGGTCTTCTCCAGCTTGGCGATCATGCTCATGCGGTCGCTGTAGGGCGGGCGGCCCTTCGCGGCGAAGACGTCGTAGGTGAACAGCACGTCCTCCGGCGTCACCGGCTGGCCGTCCGACCATTTTGCATTGGGGTTCAGATGGAACTCGATGCTGTTTCGCTCCGGGTCCATGTCGGCGCTGTCGGCAAGCAGCCCGTAGAGGCTGAAGGGCTCGTCATAGTTGCGCTGCATCAGCGGCTCGAAGACGAGATTGCCGTAAACCGTATCGATCATCCCGCGCGCCGTGGTGCGCAGGCTTTTCAGGATAAAGGGATTGAGGTTGTCGAAGGAGCCGACGACGCAATAGGTGACGCTGCCGCCTTTCGGCGCGTCCGGATTGACGTAGTCGAAATGCTGGTAGTCGGGCGGCAGCGCCGGCTCGCCTTGCATGGCTAAGCCGTGCTTCGGCTCCGACTGTGCAGGAAGGAGCGAAAGAGCCAGAAACGAGGTCGCGGCGATCAGCCGGACGAGAACGCGGTCCATGACCGTCTCCTTGCCGGACGGCTTTGTGATTCGCCATGCACCCTAGAGCATTTCGCTATCCGATTGAATCGGCGCGCCAATGGGAATCGGGTTCCGCCGCTCCAGCGCCGATCGATGCTTGCCCTGGACATCGAACCGCGAAGAAATCGCGGAAACCGGGCTGGATTCGATGTCGCTGGCAGTGTAACACGCGCTCCGAAGTCATCCTGTTGCCTCATTTGGGCAACAGGTAGCTGGACCACACGGCACGAAGAAGCCGGTCCCCGGGATCATTTGAGAGGAAAGTGCACCATATGACGATCAACGCGTACCGCCTTTCGGTGCTGGCCGCAGGCGTGGTCGGCGTTCTGGGCGCCGGGCTTTTCACCGCCTCGGCCCAACAGCAGCCGCAGATCCCGCAGGGCTGGTTCAAGGCCTGCACCAAGCAGGAAGACGTTGACATTTGCAATGTGCAGAACATCGTCACGGCCGGCAACGGCCAGCTCGTCACCGGCGTCAGCCTGATCGAGCTCAAGGGCAAGGTGAACCGCAAGGTCTTCCAGGTCACGGTGCCGACCGGCCGCCTCGTGCCTCCCGGAATTGCGCTGCAGATCGATGCCGGCAAGGCGCAGAAGCTGGACTATGTGATCTGCTTCCCGGATCGTTGCGTGGCGGAAGTGCCGCTGAGCGACCAGCTCGTCGCTTCCTTCAAGAAGGGGCAGGGCATCACGCTCACCTCGATCAACTTCCAGAACCAGCCGAACCCGATCAAGATCGCGCTCACCGGCTTCAGCGGCGCCTATGACGGCCCGCCGCTGCAGCAGTCGGACATCGAGGACCGGCAGAAAAAGCTGCAGGACTTCGTCGCCAAGAACAATCAGGACTTCGCCAAGAAGCTCAAGGACGAGCAGGACAAGGCCAAGACCGCAAACTGATCGCGCAAGCGCGTTTCTCGGAAACAAAAGCGGGGCAAATGCCCCGCTTTTTTTATTGCCCCGCGCCGCACCCTAGGCGACGTTCGTTAGCGCTTCAGTGCTTCGACTGGCGCTTCGGCTCGTATCGGCCGTCCGGCAGCTTGTCGAACATCTCGCCGATCTGCGGATGCCGCACCGGCTCGCCCGACCGGTCCTCGAGCAGGTTCTGCTCGGACACATAGGCGATGTACTCAGTCTCCGAATTTTCCGCCAGAAGATGGTAGAAAGGCTGGTCCTTGCGCGGACGCACGTCAGCCGGAATAGCCTCGTACCATTCCTCTGTGTTGGCGAATTCGGGGTCGACGTCAAAGATCACGCCGCGGAATGGAAACAGCCTGTGGCGAACCACTTGCCCGATCGAGAATTTGGCCGTTTTCATCACATTCACCACTTAGGGTCCGAGGCGCCTGTCGTGGCTGCGCGCAAGGCGCCTAAGGCCTTGAATTTACACATCACCCGGCCAAAAATCGACCCCGACTTTCGGCTGGTGCCTATTTGGCGCAGACGCGGCCGCAGTTCAATAGCCAACTGCTCGATGTTGGCTGAAGCAACGGGTTAGCCCGCACGGGAGTTCTCCCGCCTGAGCGAAAAAATCCGGCATCATCGGCCTTGGAATACTACCGGCCGACCTCTTTTCTTAGGCCACCGGCAATGGCGCGAAAGCCGCTGCCCGGCCGCAGCCCCTCGCGCATGAAGAAGGCGCGCAGCGGCGCGAAGCCGCCAAGCGCACTAAGGCCGGCGCTGCGCGCCAGCTGCGCCGGCAGCATGTCGGACAAGAGCGACATGTTGAGCAGGTTCACGGCGCCGCTGCGCGCCCAAATGTCAGGCCGGCGCCTCGTGTCATAGGCAGCAAGGCTTCGGCGCGATCCTGGATCATTGCCGTTTTCACTCGCGATTCCAATCAGATCGTCGATGTCCCTAATGCCGAGGTTGAGACCTTGCGCGCCGATCGGCGGAAACACATGCGCTGCCTCGCCGACCAGGGCCACGCGGTTTTGCGCGAAGCGACCGGGCGAAGCGGCCGACAAAGGATAGACCTGGCGGCCCGGCTCGACAGAGACCCGGCCAAGCATCGATTGCATCTGCTCCTCGATACGCCCCGACAAGGGTGCATCGTCGAGCGCGGCAAGCTCCCGCGCGGTCTCCGGCCTCACCACCCACACAAGGCTCGAGCGCCTGCCGGGCAGCGGCACCTGCGTGAACGGCCCTGTCTCGGTATGGAACTCGGTTGAAACGAAGCCGTGCTCGCTGCGGTGGCCGAAATTGAGCACAAGCGCCGACTGCGGATAGGGACGCGCAAAGGCGCGAATGCCGGCGGCTTCCCGCGCCGGAGACAGGCGTCCGTCGGCGGCGACCACCAGCGACGCCGAGACTTCGCTGCCGTCGGCCAGCCTTGCATGGGCCTGGTCGGCGTCCAGGTTCCAGGACTCGACGGTGGATTTCAGCCAATGAATACGACCATGAGCTGAAACCGCCCTGGCAAGGATGGGGATGAGAGCCTTGTTGGGTAAATTGAGCCCGAATTGTTCCTCGCCGATCTCGCTGGCGCGAAAGGTCACGGTTGGGCTTCGGATCAGCCGCCTTGTGGCATCGACGATGCGCATCACCTTGAGCGCCGCGGCCTGCGGCCTCAGTTCGCCAAGGATGCCCAGTCGTTCAAGGACTTTCAGGGCGGGGTTCATGAGGGCGGTGGTGCGGCCGTCGGCGGTGTTGGCCTCAGGGCCGACCAGCGTCACTTCGAAGCCGGCCTCGGCGAAGCCGAGCGCGGCGATCAAGCCGGCCGGACCGCTGCCGGCAACCAGGATGCGGGCTTTGTCGTTGTGCTCCACGCCAGGCTTCCACAATGCGAGGCGACCCGTCGGGCCTTTGTCCGGATATAGGGCAGATTGGCCGGCTTGATCAACGCGGCGATTCAGCCCATTCGATTGCCATGAGCGGCGAGCAGCATGATTTCAGCCATCTCGACCGCGCCGGCCGCGCCACGGCTGGCGTGGCGCGCAGCCCGCGCCTCGCAGTCATGCTCACGATCGGTACCGGCATCGCCCTTGCGTGGTTGCTTCTCGGCGCGATGGCGATACGCGGCGCTGAAGGCAGCCCCGTCGGCGCCCCCGGCGATATGCTGCTGAAAAATCTGCCGGGCCTGCCGTTGCCGGATTTTCTCGACCGGTTCTTCGCTCTTTGCCTCGCGCCGGCGCCGCTTGCCGGCCTGGCCGGCCTGCAAGCGGCGGCGCTTGTGCTGATGTGGTTCCTGATGGCCGTGGCGACGATGCTGCCTTCGGCGGCGCCGCTGATCCGCACCTATTGCGAAATCGCCGACACGGCGAGGATCAAAGGCGAACCAGTCGTTCATCCGCTGGTGCTTGTCGCCGGATACCTCGCCACATGGCTCGGCGCATCCGTGGGTTTCAGCGTGCTGACACTCGCGGTGTACGCCTTTGCCGGTTCCGGCCGGATGCTCGACCCCGCCATCGGCGTTGCCGGCGCCGCCGCGCTGCTCGTCGCCGGCCTCTATCAATTCAGCGGCCTGAAACAGGCATGCCTGGAAAAGTGCCGCAATCCGTTCTCGATCCTGTTCGCCAGGTGGAGCGCGAAACCAGGCCGCATCTTCCGGCTCGGCTTGGAACAGGGCGTCTGGTGCCTCGGTTGCTGCTGGGCGCTGATGCCGGTGATGTTTGCCGTCGGGGCGATGAACGTCTTCTGGATGGCGCTGATCGGCCTGTTCACGCTGATCGAAAAACAGACCGCCGGCAGGGTGGCCAGCCGTGTTGCCGGTGCGATACTGCTTGTGTGGGCGGCTGCCCTGCTATTAGTTTCGGCGTGAGGGAGAATTCGATGACCGACAAAAGCTGGGCAATGAAAGGGGAGCTGGTACTCTCCTGCAATTGCACGGTTTTCTGTCCCTGTGTGCTGTCGCTTGGCAGCCATCCGCCGACCGAGGGCTATTGCCAGACATGGGCAGGCTTCCGCATCGATGCGGGCCATTTCGGCGAGGTCGAATTGTCGGGCCTCAATCTCGGCCTGATCATGGAAATTCCCGGCTATATGAGCCGCGGCAACTGGACGGCCGGCCTGTTCATCGACAAGCGCGCGTCGATCTATGCGGCGAAGGCGCTAACCAAGATCTTCACTGGCAAGGCCGGCGGCACCACCTCGCTGTTGTCGATCCTCGTCGGGAAATTCCTCGGCGTCGAGCAGGTGCCGATCACCTACGAGACGCACGACAAGACGCGCGTCTTCCAGATTCCCAAGATCATCGACGGCGCAGTGACGCCCATTCCCGGCAAGGACCGTGAGAAAGATACGGTGATCGCCAATTCGGAATATTGGATCGCGCCGGAAATCATCGTGGCGAAGTCCGACAAGAGCAAGATGCGCGCCTTCGGCCGCAACTGGAATTTCGCCGGCCGCTCGGCCGAAATCTGCAAGCTGGACTGGCGGGGACCGTGAGCAAGAACACAAGGGCCGGCAAGGCAGCCAAGAAGATCGCGCAACGGATCCCATTGCCGAAGAAGAAGGTGACGTGGCCGCAGGCGCGCGCGTTCTCCGTGCATCTGCTCACCGCGTCGGGATCGTTCCTTGCCTTCCTGTCGCTGGTCGCGGCGAGCGAGCAACGCTGGACGGCGATGTTCTGGTGGCTGGGGCTGGCGCTTTTCGTCGATGGTATCGACGGTCCGATCGCCAGGAAGCTCGAGGTCAAGGAAATCCTGCCGACATGGTCGGGCGAACTCCTCGACAACATTATCGACTACGTCACTTACGTGCTCATCCCGGCCTTCGCGCTCTATCAGCGCGGCTTCATGGGCGAGAATCTGTCCTTCCTGTCGGCGGCCATCATCGTCGTCTCCAGCGCGATCTACTATGCCGACACCGGCATGAAGACGAAGGAGAACTTCTTCAAAGGGTTTCCGGTCGTCTGGAATATGGTGGTGTTCACGCTCTTCGTCATCGAGCCTGGGCAATGGGTGTCTTTCGCGGTGGTGGTGGTTGCCGGCATTTTGACCTTCATGCCGATCAACTTCATCCATCCGGTGCGTGTCGTGCGGCTGAGACCGGTCAACCTCTTTATGACGCTTTTGTGGTGCGCCTTTGGCGCGCTGGCGCTGGCGCAGGCAGCACTTGCCGCCTTCTATGACAAGATCGGCGTGCTGGGAGAGCAGGTCAGCAACTTCACCAAGATCGGCATCACGATCACCGGCCTCTATCTTGCCTGCATCGGAGGCATCATGCAGATGTTTCCCAATCTGGGCGCCAAGAAGTCCTGATCCTGGATCAGGATATTTTTGGCTGAATGGTCATCCTGGCCCTAGCTGTATATCGGCGCATGATTTTCCGAAAATCGGTTCTCCCTTTCGCAATCATGTTTCCAGATTTGTGCACTTACCCTTCAGAGAGCTGAGCGATGTCTAAGGCAATCCGCATCCACGCCCATGGCGGCCCCGAAGTCCTGGCCTATGAAGACGCCGACCCCGGCCAGCCGGGAGAAGGTCAGATCCTGGTCCGGCACACGGCAATCGGCCTCAACTTCATCGACGTCTACTATCGCTCCGGGCTTTATCCGCCACTTGGCGGTTTTCCGCTGATCCCAGGCGGCGAGGCAGCGGGCGTCGTGCTGGCGCTCGGCCCCGGCGTCGACTGGCTGAAGCCCGGCGACCGCATCGCCTATGCCGTCAATGTCGGGGCTTACGCTGAGCAACGGGTGATCGCGGCCGACCGTGTGGTCAAAGTGCCGGACGGTATCGGCGACGAGCAAGCAGCGGCGATGATGCTGAAGGGCATGACGGCCGAATACCTCTTGCGCCGCACCTTTCCCGTCAAGGCCGGTGACACGATCCTCTACCACGCAGCCGCCGGCGGCGTCGGCCTGATCCTCGGGCAATGGGCAAAGCATCTCGGCGCGACCGTGATCGGCACCGCGAGTTCCGGCGACAAGATCGAGCTTGCGCGGGCGCACGGCTTCGATCACGTCATCAACTACAAAGAGCAGGATTTCGTCGCCGGCGTCGAGGCGCTGACGGGCGGGAAGAAATGCGACGTCGTCTACGATTCCGTCGGCGCCGACACTTTTCCGGCATCGCTCGATTGCCTGCGGCCGCTCGGCATGTTCGTCAGCTTCGGCCAGTCGTCGGGGCCGATCCCGCCTTTCTCGATATCGCTGCTGGCGCAGAAAGGCTCGCTCTATGCGACGCGGCCGACGCTCTTCGTCTATAATGCTAGGCGCGAGGATCTGGTGAAGTCGGCCGAAGCGCTTTTCGACGTGGTCAAGAGCGGCGCCGTCGAGATCAAGATCAACCAGCGCTATGCGCTGAAGGATGCTGCAAAGGCGCAAGCGGATCTCGAGGCCCGCAAGACGACGGGAACGACCGTCCTCATTCCCTAAAGCGCTTCACGGAAGCGGCGTACCGCTCTATCGCAATTCCGGACGGAAAATCGCTTTACACCCTTCGGCACGGTGTTCTTTCGGGCTGCCTTGTTTTTCAGCGGCTTGCCGAGCCCGAAGGCACGGCTTGCCTGAAAAGGGACGCCGGTTTTGCCGTTGTTTTCAAGAGATCTATCTTAGCCCTTGAGTTTCCGCTGAAATTCTTGAAGCTCTTTCAAGTCGGGTGCTGCTTTCCGACTGGAGCCGGCCGCGCATACCATGCTTTCGGGAACACAGAACATGTCTGGGAAACCGGATGGGAGGCACTGTGAGTGCAAATCATGACAGGGCGAACCTGCTCGAGGTTCGCGGCCTAACCAAGATATTCGGCACGCTGACGGCGTGCGATCACATCGATCTCAATATCGCAAAAGGCGAGATCCACGCGCTGCTCGGCGAGAACGGCGCCGGCAAGTCGACGCTGGTCAAGATGCTGTTCGGATCGCTCGAGCCGAACTCGGGCGAGATCTTCTGGGACGGCAAGCCGGTCAAGATCACCAACCCGGGCGCGGCCAAGAAGCTCGGCATCGGCATGGTGTTCCAGCATTTCTCGCTCTTCGAGGCGCTGACGGCGGCCGAGAACATCGCGCTTTCGCTCAATGATGGTTCGCCGATCAGCAGCATCGCGGCGAAGGCGAGGGCATTGTCCTACAGCTACGGCCTGCCGCTCGATCCGGATTCGCTGGTCGGAGATCTTTCGGTCGGCGAACGCCAGCGCATCGAGATCATCCGCTGCCTCCTGCAGACGCCGCAGCTCATCATCCTCGACGAGCCCACCTCGGTGCTGACGCCGCAGGAGGCCGACAAGCTGTTCGAGACGCTGGAGCGCCTGCGCGCCGAAGGCAAATCGATCCTCTACATCTCGCACCGGCTGGAAGAGGTCAAACGCATCTGCGACCGCGCCACGGTGCTTCGCCACGGCAAGGTCGTCGGCCACTGCAATCCACGTGAGGAGACGGCCGCATCGCTTGCCCGCATGATGGTCGGAAGCGAGGTGAAGGCGGTGGTGCGTGCGCCGGCGGAAGGCATCGAAACGGCGCCGGCGCTGCTGGAAATCCGCAGCCTCAGCCGCAAGCCGGCGACGCCGTTCGCCATCCCACTGAGGAACATCAACCTCACCGTACGTGCCGGCGAAGTGATCGGCATCGCGGGTGTGGCCGGCAACGGCCAGGGCGAGTTCTTCGAATCCGTCTCCGGCGAAGTGCTGCAGCAGGATACCGGTTCCGTGCGCATTCGCGGCAAGGACGCCGGCGGCCTTTCGATCACCGGCCGGCGGCTGATGGGGGCCGCCTTCGTGCCGGAGGAGCGGCTCGGCCACGGCGCAGCACCCCGCATGAAGCTTTCGGAGAACCTGCTTCTGTCTCGTCACGCCACTGACGGCAAGGCTTTCGTCGGTTCGGGCGGCACGGTGAAGAACGGCGCGGTTTACAGCGCTGCCCAGCGCATCATTAAAGCCATGGACGTGCGCAAGAGCGCGCCCGATCCGGAGGCCGCCGCATTGTCGGGCGGCAATCTGCAGAAATTCATCGTCGGCCGCGAGCTCGACCGCAAGCCGAGCGTCATGATCGTCAACCAGCCGACCTGGGGCGTCGACGCAGGTGCGGCCGCTCACATCCGCCAGGCTTTGATCGAGCTCGCCCGCAGCGGCTCCGCTGTCCTTGTCATCAGCCAGGACCTCGACGAATTGTTCGAACTGTCGGACGCCATCGCCGTCATGCACAACGGCGAATTGTCGACGCCGCTGCCGATCGCCGAGGCGACTTTCGAGAAGGTCGGCCTGTTGATGGGCGGCGCCGAGCCCGGCCATGCCGAACACAGCTTGGAGGTCGCATGATGCGCATCGAACTCGTCAAACGCCCGCAGCGCTCGGCGCTGTTCTCGATGCTGTCGCCTTTCATCGCCTTCGCGCTGACGATCATTGCCGGCGCCATCATGTTTGCGCTGCTCGGCGTCAATCCGCTCAACGCCTTCGAGATCTATTTCGTCGAGCCGATCAGCCAGGTCTGGCAGTTGCATGAGCTCGCGATCAAGGCAGCGCCGCTGATCCTGATCGCGGTCGGCCTGTCGGTCTGCTACAAGGCCAACATCTGGAACATCGGCGCCGAAGGCCAGTTCATTTTCGGCGCGATCTTCGGCTCGATCATCCCGGTGCTGTTCCCGCAATTCGAAGGCCCGCTGGTGATCCCGCTGATGCTTTTGCTGGGCATGGTCGGCGGTGCCTTCTACGCATCGATCCCGGCGCTTCTGAAGACGCGCTTCAGCACCAACGAGATCCTCACCAGCCTGATGCTGGTCTATGTCGCGCAGCTTTTCCTCGACTGGCTGGTGCGCGGCCCATGGCGCGATCCGCAAGGCCACGGCTTCCCGCAAACCATCCAGTTCGGCGATTCAGCCGTGCTGCCTGAGTTGATGCCGGATGCCGGCCGCGCCAATTGGGGTTTCGTCTTCGCGCTGGTCGCCGCGGTAGCGATCTGGCTGATGATGAGCCGCATGCTGAAAGGGTTCGAGGTCCGCGTGCTGGGGTCAAGCCCGAGGGCAGGGCGCTTTGCCGGCTTCGGCTTCAACAAGATGGTGTTCTTCGCCTTCCTTCTGTCCGGCGCGCTGGCCGGTCTGGCCGGCATCTCCGAGGTCTCCGGCGCCATCGGCCAGTTGCAGCCGGTGATCTCGCCCGGCTACGGCTTCACCGCCATCATCGTCGCCTTCCTTGGGCGCCTCAATCCGCTGGGCATCGTCGCGGCGGGCCTGGTGCTGGCGCTGACCTATCTCGGCGGCGAGGCGGTGCAGAGCGCGCTCGGTATTTCCGACAAAGTGGCGCGCGTGTTCCAGGGCATGCTTCTGTTCTTCGTGCTCGGCTGCGACACGCTCATCCATTACCGCATCCGCCTGATCGGCATGGCGCTGACGAAGCCGAAGGGCGCGGCGCTCGAAGCGGCGCCCAAGCTCGAGGAGGCTCGCTGATGGACATCACCGTCAACATCCTTTTGACCATCGCGACCGCGGCGACGCCGCTTCTGATCGCGGCGATCGGCGAGCTGGTGGTCGAGCGCTCGGGCGTGCTCAATCTCGGCGTCGAGGGCATGATGATCATGGGCGCCGTGGGCGGCTTCGGCGCCGGTTACCTCACCGGATCGCCGTGGATCGGCCTGCTAGCAGCTATCATCGTCGGCGCGCTGTTTTCGCTGCTGTTCGCCGTCATGACGCTGTCGCTCGCGACCAACCAGGTGGCGACCGGCCTGTCGCTGACCCTGCTCGGCCTCGGCCTCTCCGGCATGATCGGCACCAGCTTCGTCGGCCAGCCGGGCGTGAGATTGCCCAATTTGGACATCCCGGGGATCAGCTCGATCCCGGTAGTCGGCAAGCTGGTCTTCGGCCAGGACCCGGTCTTCTACATCTCGATCGCCCTGACCGCGGCGGTGATGTGGTTCCTGTTCAGGACGCGCACGGGCCTGACGCTCCGCTCGATCGGCGACAGCCATACGTCGGCGCATGCGCTCGGCATCAAGGTCATCCGCTACCGCTATCTAGCCGTGATCTTCGGCGGCGCCTGCGCAGGCCTTGCCGGCGGTCACCTGTCGCTGGTCTACACGCCGCAATGGGTCGAGAACATGAGCGCGGGTCGCGGCTGGATCGCGCTGGCGCTGGTGGTGTTCGCATCCTGGCGCCCGTGGCGGGTCCTGGCCGGCGCCTATATCTTCGGCGCGGTGTGGATCGGCCAGCTTCATGCACAGGCTTTTGGCATTCCGGTGCCTTCGCAGTTTCTTTCTTCGCTGCCCTATCTGGCAACCGTCGTGGTTCTCGTTCTAATCTCGCGCAACAAGCGGCTGACGATGATGAACACGCCGGCTTCGTTGGGGCAGCCATTTGTTCCGGATCGTTGACAACAACAAAAAGACGGGAAGCTCCAAGGCTTAACTCAGAGAGGTAACACAATGAAAAAACTGCTTATTGCGTTGATGACCACGGCCGCGGCCCTGTCCCTGGCGGCAACCGCCCAGGCCGCCGACAAGCTCAAGGCCTGCTGGGTCTATACGGGTCCGATCGGCGACTTCGGCTACTCCTATCAACACGACCAGGGCCGGCTCGAAGTCGAGAAGGCGCTCGGCGACAAGGTCGAGACCGCCTATCTCGAAAACGTCTCGGAAGGCCCGGACGCCGACCGCGCTTTCGAGCGCTTGGCGCGCGAGAAGTGCAAGATCATCTTCGGCACCTCCTTCGGCTTCATGGATGCCGAAGTGAAGGTCGCCAAGAAGTTTCCCAAGGTGATGTTCGAGCATGCCACCGGCTTCAAGACCGGCGACAATCTCGGCATCTACAACGCCCGTTTCTATGAAGGCCGCTATGTGCTCGGCCAGATCGCAGCCAAGGAATCGAAGAAGGGCCTCGCCGGCTACATCGTTTCCTTCCCGATCCCGGAAGTGGTGATGGGCATCAACTCCTTCATGCTCGGCGCGCAGTCGGTCAATCCCGACTTCAAGGTAAAGATCGTGTGGGTGAATTCCTGGTTCGATCCCGGCAAGGAAGCCGACGCCGCCAAGGCGCTGTTCGACCAGGGCGCCGATATCATCGTCCAGCACACCGACTCGACCGCCGCTCTGCAGGTCGCGGAGGAGCGCAAGCTGCACGGCTTCGGCCAGTCGTCCGACATGATCAAGTTTGCACCGCACGCGCAGCTGACCTCGCTGACCGACGAATGGGGCCCGTATTACATCAGCCGCGTCCAGGCGGCGCTCGACGGCACCTGGAAGCCTGACAATGTCTGGCTCGGCATCAAGGACGGCGCCGTCAAGCTCGCCCCCTACACCAACATGCCTGACGACGTGAAGGCGATGGCCGAGGCGACCGAGAAGAAGATCGCCGGCGGCTGGAACCCCTTCACCGGACCTGTCTCCAAGCAGGATGGTTCGCCCTGGCTGAAGGACGGCGAGGTCGCCGACGACGGCACGCTGCTCGGCATGAATTTCTACGTCAAGGGCATCGACGACAAGCTGCCGCAGTAAGCGGCAAATCGCTGAACCGAAACGAAAAAGGGCGCCCCAGGCGCCCTTTTTTTAGCTGCGTGGGTCCGCGTGGGCTGTCAGACGGCCGAGCCGTAGAGGTCGTAAGCATCGGCGCGGTCGATCTTGACAGTGACGATCTCGCCGGCGCGCAGCGGCCGCCGCGACTGGATGTGCACGGAGCCGTCGATCTCCGGCGCGTCGTATTTGGTGCGGCCTTTGCCGGATGTGCCATGCGCCTCGTCGATCAGCACCGGCAGGCGCTTGCCGACTTTCCTGGCGAGCTGCGTTGCCGAGATCTTCTGTTGGCGCTGCATGAAGCGGTGCCAGCGCGCTTCCTTGACCTCCTGCGGCACCTGCTCCAGCCCGAGGTCGTTGGAGCGCGCGCCCTTGACCGGCTCGTATTTGAAGCAACCGGCGCGGTCGATCTTGGCTTCGTCCAGCCAGTCGAGCAGCATCTCGAAATCGTCCTCGGTCTCGCCGGGGAAGCCGACGATGAAGGTCGAGCGGATGGCGAGATCCGGGCAGACCTCTCGCCAGCCACGGATGCGGTCCAGCGTCTTTTCGCCATGCGCGGGGCGTCGCATGTTCTTCAGCACCTGCGGCGAGGCGTGCTGGAAGGGAATGTCGAGATAGGGGAGGATTTTTCCCTCCGCCATCAGCGGAATGACATCGGCGACATGCGGGTAGGGGTACACATAATGCATGCGTATCCAGATGCCGAGCTTACCGAGCTCCTCGGCGAGGTCGAGGAATTTCGCCCGCACCTCGCGAGCGCCAAACATCGACGTCTGGTACTTGATGTCGATGCCGTAGGCGCTGGTGTCTTGCGAGATGACCAGGATCTCCTTGACGCCGGCCTTGGCGAGCTTTTCGGCTTCGCGCAGCACGTCTGCGGCCGGGCGAGAGACGAGATCGCCGCGCAGTGCCGGAATGATGCAGAAGGTGCAGCGGTTGTTGCAGCCCTCGGAAATCTTCAGATAGGCGTAGTGGCGCGGCGTCAGCTTCACGCCCTGCGGCGGCAACAGGTCAACATAGGGATCGTGGCTTGGCGGAGCCGCTTCGTGCACCGCCGCCATCACGCTTTCATAGGCCTGTGGGCCGGTGATCGCCAACACATTGGGATGCTTTTCGCGGATGACCTCCGGCTCGGCGCCGAGACAGCCGGTGACGATGACGCGGCCGTTTTCGGAAAGCGCGGAGCCGATGGCGTTGAGCGATTCGTCGCGGGCGGAATCGAGAAAGCCGCAAGTGTTGACGACGACGAGGTCGGCGCCGTCATGCTTGCGTGCGATCTCGTAGCCCTCGGCGCGCAGCCGCGTGATGATGCGCTCGGAATCGACGAGCGCCTTCGGGCATCCAAGACTGACGAAACTGACGCGTGGGACGGACATAAATTTGTTTTCCAAGAGATGAGGGCGAGATCGAGGAGCCTCAGGCTCCGAAGATCGATCTACGGCGCGCGGCTTTGAGCCATTTCGCGCGGCGCAATAGCACGCTTCGGCACAGAAGCAAACCTGCCAGCCGGCCACAACAAGAGGCGATGCAGCAGATGCTCGCCTTGAAAGAGCGTCAGTGGCCGTCCGATCCGAACCAGGGCGCCAGGAAAGCAAAATGGTCGGGAAATTGCTGCACGGCGCCTCCCAGAAGCATGTTCACCGCGACATAGAGGATGATCAGCAGGCCGACATAGGCGATCCAGCGGTATTTGTGCAGCAGGCGCGCGACGAAGGATGCGGCAAAGCCCATCAGCGCGATCGAAAGGACCAGTCCGATGATCAGCACCGTGGGATGCTTCATGGCTGCGCCGGCGACGGCGAGCACGTTGTCGAGCGACATCGAGACGTCGGCGATGACGATCTGCCAGGCAGCCTGCGAGAAGGTCTTGCGCGGGCCTTTGCCGGCGATCTTGCCGTCCTTGTTATAATCGCCGTTCGACAGCGCTTCTGTCGCGTCGCGCTCATCCTCGTGGCTGACGCGCAGCTCGCGCCACATCTTCCAGCATACCCACAGAAGCAGGAGCCCGCCGGCAATGAGCAGCATCGGGCCGATGCTCAGCAGCCATTGCGTGATCAGGGCAAAGACAATGCGCAGGACGGTGGCTGCCGCAATGCCGACCAGGATGGCGCGCTTGCGCTGATCGACGGGAAGGCCAGCTGCCGCGAGGCCGATCACAATTGCGTTGTCGCCGGCAAGCGCGAGATCGATTGCAACGACCTGGAGGAGAGCCGAAAGGCCTGCGGCAGTGAATATTTCCATCGACTAGAAATCCTTGCCTGAAATGAGCGTAGCCCTCTACCGGGACGGGCCTAAAGGCACGGTCCATCGGCGTCAAGACGCAGGGTTGGACATCGCCGGAAAACAAGGTCGGTAGCGCAAGTCCCCAAGGATCTAGGGTGATCGCCGGCAAGCTGGCGAGGCCGAAAACTAGAGCGTTTCACCGTTTCACGGAAACGGCGAACCGCTCTATCTCTTTGTTTTGACGCAATTCCGGACGGGAACCGCTACGCATTTTCCTGGAATTGCTCTAGTCGTAGAGATTATATTTGGCCCAGTCGGATTCCGGGATTTCGTCGCCGATCTTGTAGCGGAACTGCAGCACTTGCATATGGTCCGGCGCGGTCTGGCATTTGAACTTTAGCCGGTACCATTGGCCATTGCTGCGGAAGGCGGCGCCCGAGCTCTTGATGGCATCGGCGCTCATCTGCGGCGTGGCGAAGGCGTAGGCCACGACGCGGTCGGCCTTGTAGTTGCGATCGTCGTGGCTGATCCGGTCGAGAACCTCGGCGTCACACCGCTGCTCGAGGCGGGTCTGCGGATCGAGTTTCATCAGGCCGGCGCGCAACGCATTGTCCATCGCCTTGGCCAGGAAGACCGGCGTCAGCGACGCCAGAACCATCAGGCAGAGCTTTTTCATGGGCGCGACAAGCAGCATATTTTGTCCGATAAATCAAATAAACGGTGGTTTACCGCTTTCGGCTGCCAGCGCCGCATGGCTCCAAGGAATGCACCCGTCTGCAACCGTTCGTCACCTGGTGAGGAAGGGCATGATATCCACGTTATTAGCGGCCTCGTGCCGCTACAGTTTCGCAATGGCTGGTGTAATAAACGCTATTGCTTGTTGCCAATGGGCATTTTTGGGCGGGGGTCTTTCATCCCCGCTTTCGAAATTCCTATCGCTCCATTTGCAGACATACGCCCGAGCCTGTGGGTCGCGGACAATGAAGGCGATCAAATTAGCCTGTAATGCGAGATAATCCGGCCGCCGGGGGTGACCGACGCCCGGCTCGGACAGAACATCATCCATAACAAACTTGGAGTAGGACCGCGCCGACATTATCGCCGCCGCCTGCTGATAGGTCAGATTGCCAAGGGGCGGCTCACAGGTAGTGCGTTCGATCGCGTCGATCTGGTTCTTGGTGGCTGGAGTGCCGTCATCGCCGGGGATCGAAACCGCAATGTCGGAAATAAGCGGGCGCCCTAATTGGGTCTTCGCCCCGCTCCCGAAGAGCCAGCTAAAAAGCCCCATTTTGCTTCCACCTTCCCAGTGGGCATGATCAAAAGAACAGAGACAGAACAAAACTCTTGTGGGAAACTCCCGCCCTTGCGGGCATAGGACGACCGATGCTTGTAGATTGAGCGGGCCAGGTAGGGTTGCGGCGTCCTCAGCAACGATTAGCGCCGCAAGCCCTGTAGCCTTGGCTGGCACGGGCAGGCGGGAGGTAGTTAGCGCTACCTCCCGCTTCCATTCGACCGTAACCAGAATGGTTACAAGTTGCGTTTTTCGCAACACCTCACCGGGCGATGTCTACAGCTTTCTCCGTCCTGCCCCAAAAGCAAGCAGTCGCGCATCACCATCACCGCAGTCGGCAGAACGTCAAAGACTGGCTGGCTATCAAAGAAGCTGATGGCTGCACGTTCTCCGGCAGCAGGAATAGACCTCCTCCATCACGCCTCTGGCCGGGGTTGCGGCCCTGTAGTCGCCACTCGTTGATTTGATGAAGGCAACAAGCAATCTATCCGGTGGACCGCCGCCGCGATCTTCGGCCGACGATGCAGAAGCGCCCAACCGGTCGCTTTAGCCGCTGGACCATCGGAAAGCGTAGCCGGCGTGTCTCGCGGCATCGCTGGCGTTGCCGCCGTTGGAGTAGTAGCGACCATGAACTCGACTTGGCGCGGATTGAGGTCGGATGGTCCGGATCGGGCCAAGCTCGGCTAGGACGGGTTGCTGCGGTTTGGCCAAGGGATCGGCCGGGGCAGGCTTGGCGGCTTCGGCGAGCATGCCCGCCATGCCGCTGCTGCCGTGGCGAAAGAAACTCCTAACTATGGGGGAGGGGTTGCAATGGCATGGCTGCGGACTCGTCAGTGATGGATGGCCGCCCAGATTAGAAACCCAGCCAAGATCACGCCAGCCGCTACAACCGTGCGTACGACTCCGCGTTGCACCGTGGTAGTGAGGCCAAACCTTTCGATCGCCTCGCGCGGGTCGGACCGGAAGTCGGCTTGCATCTGGCGGCGGATTTTTTGCTGCAAATCCTCTTTCGACATCTGAATCTCATGGCCGGGCGGCGCCAGGCGCTCTATTGGCGGAGGGAGTGGGATTCGAACCCACGGTGAACTTGCGCCCACGCCGGTTTTCAAGACCGGTGCCTTAAACCGCTCGGCCATCCCTCCACTATGGTTTTTCAACCATTTTGGTCATCGCGACCGGTTGATTCGGTTGGCACCGAAGGCATTCCCCGGCCGGTTTGCGCTTCATTCCTGTAGTGCGGCTTTCAGGGCCGCGTCAACTACTGCGGCGGCACCTTCCAACTGTCACGGCAAAAGGTGGGCATAAATTCGGAGTGACCCGACGGCTACGTTGCCGGGGCCGGCGGAAACGACATGCACCTGAACGGCTGGGGGAAATCCGCTGGAAGAGACGGCGATCTAGCCAGTAGAATTAGTATTCTCTAAACTATGTCCGGGCGCCGAAGGAGGGTAACTATGTCGACCCGAGATGATCTACAGGAGCTTTGGGACTTGTATGTCGCAGCGTACCGATCGAGGAATGCATCTGGCTGTGCTGCCATCTTCACCGAGAACGCGGAAATGCATTCACCCTATGGGCCTCCGGCGCGGGGGCGAGCGGCAATAGAGGCGCTGCACGAAATTTGGGTTCAACATGCCGGGCCGAATAAAACCCTTCAGGTGATCGAAGCGGGTAGCTCCGGAATCTAGCGTGGACATTGGCTGGCTATTCGGAAGGAGAGGTGGTCGGCAACGGCACCTCGCTGAGTGTCTTTGAGCGTCAGGCTGGCGGAGGTTGGCTGATCCGGATGTGCAGTCTCAACAGTACTGATACCACCGGATAAATGTATAGCTGGCCACAACGGCACGGCGGCAATCATCCCAATCGCGCTGACGTGCGGCACGGCTTACGAATGGTAGCCAGGTTAGCTCGGCGCTTCGTCCTGGCGGACGGTTCGGCGCATTGACAATGACGTCATGACCCTTCCAATCTCAATCTGCTAATATTTCAAACAGGGGACAATCGTGAAGAAAGCCTATGAGAAACCCGCACTGACAAAGCGTGAGATGCTTTCTCGGGCAACCGCCCAGCAGGCGCCATCCAACCTGGAATAGCGCACAAACCTTTACTCTCTTATTCGGACTGGACGCGCCGGCCGTCTTATGGCTGGCGCTGTTGGCAGCCAAAATACTCGAACGAGCACGGACTTTCCGAGCGACGGTGTCACCGCCTCTCGCCACAATCTCGCCCTGTTGCGGCCATAATCGATTAACATCGTGATAAGCAATTCCTGTGCAAAAGGGATTGGGGATCAAGGTGTTGGCCTGGCGGGCGACTTCTGGCCCCGTCTGGTGACAGCACGGTAGGGGACAATCGAGACATGCAGACCCTGACGCGCCCGCGTCTTCGTCGCGCTTCTGCTTTCGCCCTGTGCGCCCTTTCGGGCCTGCTGCTGGCTGCCTGCGCCTCGCAACCCGAACCGAAGGGGATGGTCTACAAGAAGGCCCGCTCCAAGGAATATTTCGCCGAATCCGAATATGGCGTGAAGGCGAGCCCGCGTGTCCAGTTCATGCGGCGCGGCGGCGGCCGCGACCAGCTCGGCAAGCCCTATCAGGTGCGCGGCAAGTGGTACTATCCCAAGGAAGACAAGGGCTACGCAAAGGTCGGCCTGGCTTCCTGGTACGGCGATGCGTTTCATGGCCGCCTGACCGCCAATGGCGAAGTCTATGACATGACGCATCTGACGGCGGCGCATCCGACGATGCCGCTGCCGAGCTATGCCCGCGTCACCAATCTGGAGACCGGCAGTTCGGTGATCGTGCGCGTTAACGACCGCGGCCCCTATCACGAAGGCCGCATCATCGACGTTTCCGAACGCGCGGCGCAGATGCTCGACTATGCCAAGGTCGGCACGGCCAGGGTGAAAGTGGAGTATGTCGGCCGCGCGCCGCTCGACGGCAATGACGACCAGTATCTGGTGGCCTCCTATCATCCCGGCAACAACCGGCCGGATCCTTCGGACGGCCTGCCGACCGGCGTGATGGTGGCCATGAACGGCCCGTCGCCGAGCATGCCGGTCGCGGCGTCTCCGGCCGCCGCGCCGTTTCCGGGCCAGTTGACCAATTCGGGGCGGGCCTTTGCAGCGCAGCCGGGGCTTTCGGATCAGCCTGCCGTGCAGCCGGCCGCATTCGCCGTCCAGGGCGCCAGCGATGTCGCGCTGCCGGATTTCGGTCCAATCGTCCCAGAACGGCCGGATTTCACGCTTCCGCCGAACTCGCCCTTCGCCATGGCCTCCCTGTCTTACGCGGAGGAGCGGGTAGAGCGCGCCGATGTCTTTGCCGCGCTCGATTCCGGCGGCATGTCGCCGGCCGATATCCTGCGTTCATGGAAGAAATCGAACGGAGAGCTACAGACGCCTGCGTCCGACTATGTCGCCGCCGGTTCCTTCGACGAGGCCGCGAAGGCAAAGCGTGTGGCCGCAGCGCTCGAGCCGTTCGGCCGGACCGAGATCCAGCGCACCGAGCTCGACGGCAATGACTGGTATGCGGTCAATGTCTATCCAGACGACCATGGCAGCGTCGACGACCTGCTCCAGGCAGCCTGGTCGCATGGCGCGCCGGACGCGCTTGTTGTGCGTAACTGATCAAATTCGCGCTGCCCGTTGATCCGGCCGGAAAAACCCTGATAGCTTGGCCGTGGGGTAGTCTTTGCGCATTCTGGAGTGGCTCTGCGCTTTCCGGGTTGCTCAGATCGGGTCGACATTTCATGCAGTTCCGCATTTTTCTGCCTTTCGCCAGCCTTCTGGGATTGGCGCTGGTGTTGCTTTGCGCCGCCCCGGCGAGCGCGCAGCTCTTCGAGACCAAGGCGGCGCAGGCGTTCATGATCGATGCCGACACCGGCACGGTGCTCTTCGCCAAGGACCCCGACAAGCCAATCCCGCCGGCCTCAATGGCCAAGCTGATGACGATGGAAATGGTCTTCAACGCCATCAAGTCGAAGCGGATCACGCTCGACGACACTTTCGTCGTGAGCGAAAACGCCTGGCGCACCGGCGGCGCGCCGTCCGGAACCTCGACCATGTTCGCCAAGCTCAAATCCGAGGTCCGCGTCGAGGATTTGATCCAGGGCGTCACCGTGCAGGCCGCCAATGACGGCTGTATCGTGCTCGCCGAGGGAATGGCGGGCTCGGAAGCGAATTTCGCCGCGCAGATGACCGATCGCGCCCGCCAGCTCGGCCTCTCGAAATCGACCTTCGTCAATTCGACAGGCCTGCCGGCCGACGGGCAGCAGACGACGGTGCGGGAGCTGACGATGCTGGCGCTGCATCTGTGGCGCGACTATCCGGAGTTCTTCCACTATTACGGCCAGCCGGACTTCACCTGGAACAAGATCTCGCAGAGGAACCGCAATCCGCTGATCGCCATGGGCATCGAGGCCGATGGTTTCGTGGCAGGTGCCAGCGAGCAGGCGGGCTTCGGCCTGGTCGGCACCGTCAGTCACAACGGCACGCGTGTGATCGCCGCGCTCAGCGGATTGGCCAATGACCGCGAGCGCTCCGAAGAGGCGCGCAAGCTGCTCGAATGGGGCTCGCGGTCATTCCAGAAGACCGAGATCTTCGCCAAGGACGAGGTGGTCGGCGAAGCGCAGGTTTTCGGCGGCGCCAAATCCGGCTTGGCCTTGAAAGCCAAAGGCCCCGTGGACATCTTTCTGCCGATAGCCAACCGCGACAAGCTGACCGCCAGGATCGTCTACCAGGGTCCGGTGTCGGCACCGGTCGAGGAGGGGCAACCGGTCGGGGAATTGCGCGTTTGGATAGGCGAGACGCTGAGCCAGCAGACGCCGCTCTATGCCGCAGAATCGGTGAAGGTGGGCACGCTGCCGCAGCGCGCGCTCGACGCGGCCAAGGAACTCGCTGTCGGCTGGCTGCGTCAGAAACATTTGTGATCGGGCAAGTTCGTGGACCTTTTGTCGGACGGGAGCTATGACAGCGGCCAGCGCGAGCAGAGGCAATCTCGATTGGCGAGTGGATTTTTCATCACCTTCGAGGGCGGCGAAGGAGCAGGCAAGTCGACCCAGATCGAGCGGCTGGCGCGGCGCATGCGCGCCAAGAAATACGAGGTCCTGGTCAGCCGCGAACCGGGTGGATCGCCCGGCGCCGAGGCCGTAAGGCATGTGCTTCTGTCCGGGGCGGCCGAACCGTTCGGCCCGAAGATGGAGGCGATCCTGTTCGCCGCCGCGCGCTCCGATCATGTCGAACAGGTCATCCGGCCGGCGGTCGAGCGCGGCTCGATCGTGCTGTGCGACCGTTTCATCGATTCCTCTCGCGTCTACCAGGGCGTCACCGGCGGGCTCGATGCCGATTTCATGAAGGCGCTGGAGGCGGTGGCCATCAACGGCATGATGCCCGACATGACGCTGATCTTCGACATCGATCCCGCTGAGGGCCTGAAACGGGCCGCCGCGCGGCGCGGCGCCGGTGACGCCGCCGACCGCTTCGAGAAGGAGACCCTGGCCATCCACCGGCGGCGGCGCGAGGCTTTCCTGGCCATCGCCGCGGCGGAGCCGGAGCGCTGCATCGTCATCGACGCTTCCGCCGATCCCGATACGGTGGAGAATGTCGTCACCGCCGCCGTCTTCGCGGCGCTGGAAGAGCGGATGCCGGCGCAAAGGATTGAGACGGCGCCGGCATGATCTTCGAACGTATCGCCCCCGAACAACACGACACGCTGGACGGCGTGCCCGAGCCTGCCGAAACGCCGCGGCTGATCGGCCACGCGTCGGCGGCAGGGATGCTTGCCAGCGCCTACCGCGCCGGCAAGCTGCCGCATGCGCTGATTTTCGCCGGGCCGCAGGGCATCGGCAAGGCGACGCTGGCGTTCCACATGGCGCACCATCTTCTGAGATATCCGGATTTCAAGACGGCGCCCGACACACTTGCCGTTCCCGATCCGGCCTCCTCGCTGTTTCGCCAGATTGCCACCGGCGCGCATCCTTCGGTGCTGCATCTCACCCGTCCGGCCAACGAAAAGACCAAGAGCTTCAAGACGGTGCTGACCGTCGACGAGATCCGCAAGGTCAGCCGCTTCCTGTCGATGACCTCGCATGACGGCAGCTACCGGGTCGTCATCGTCGATCCGGCCGACGACATGAACACCAACGCTGCCAATGCCTTGCTCAAGAATCTCGAAGAGCCGCCGGCGCGCACCCTGTTCATTCTGGTGGTGCATGCGCCGGGCAGCCTGTTGCCGACGATCCGCTCGCGCTGCCAGATGGTGCGGCTGGCGCCTTTGGCCGCCGAGGAGCTGATGGCGGTGCTGGAAAATGTCGAGCCGCCGCCGCCGGAGGATCCGGGCGCGCGCGCAGCGCTGGCCGAGCGGGCAGGGGGCAGCGCCCGCAACGCGATCCTGCTCACCCAATATGGCGGGCTGGAGATCGCAGGCGCGCTCGACACGCTGGTGGCGGCCAGGAGGCCCGATATTGCCGGCGCCCATCGCCTTGCCGAGGCCGTGGCGGGACGCGACCAGGCAATCCAGTTCGACATCTTCAACCGCCGCGCGCTCGACCTGCTTTCGGCCGCCGCCAGCGAAGCGGCGCTGGCCGGCGATCTCGCCCGGGCCAAAACCCTGTCCGAGGCTTGGCACGAGGCGCTGAACACGATATCTGAAGCTGAGACCTACAACCTCGACAAGAAGCAGCACGCCCTGACGATGATCGACCGCCTGAATTCTGCGATGCGAATGTGACGGCTCGTTCGATGCATGCCGTTGGCCCAGTTTTGGGCGGCATGCATTGGCCTCGGGATGGCAATCGACGTCCCGATGCGATATCCACCGCCACAACTCACATTCAGACATTCATGACGGTTCATTCATGTCACGCGACACATTCTACATCACGACCGCGATCTCCTACCCGAACGGCAAGCCGCATATCGGCCATGCCTATGAGCTGATTGCCACCGACGCGCTTGCCCGCTTCCAGCGCCTCGACGGCAGGCAAGTCTTCTTCCTGACCGGCACCGACGAACACGGCATCAAGATGCTGCAGACGGCCCGCAAGGAAGACATCACGGCGCGCGAGCTCGCCGACCGCAACTCGGCCGAGTTCAGGCGCATGGCCACCGCGCTCAACGCTTCCAACGACGATTTCATCCGCACCACCGAGGAGCGGCATTACGCGTCCTCGCAAGCGATCTGGAAGGCGATGGCCGCCAATGGCGACATCTACAAGGGCGGCTATGCCGGTTGGTATTCGGTGCGCGACGAGGCCTATTACGGCGAGGAGGAGACCGAGGTTCGCCCCGACAATGTCCGCTACGGGCCGCAGGGAACGCCGGTGGAATGGGTCGAGGAAGAAAGCTATTTCTTCCGGCTGTCGGCCTACCAGGACAGGCTGATCGCGCTTTACGAGAGCCAGCCCGATTTCATCGGTCCGGCCGAGCGCCGCAACGAAGTGATGAGCTTCGTCAAATCGGGGTTGAAGGATCTGTCGGTCTCGCGCACCACTTTCGACTGGGGCGTGCCGGTGCCGGGCGACGAAAAGCACGTGATGTATGTATGGGTCGACGCCTTGACCAATTACATCACCGGCGTCGGCTATCCCAATGAAAACGATGAGAAATGGCGGTTTTGGCCTGCCGATGCGCACATCATCGGCAAGGACATCGTGCGCTTCCACGCCGTCTATTGGCCGGCCTTCCTGATGTCGGCGGGAATCCCGTTGCCGAAGCGCGTCTTCGGCCATGGCTTCCTGTTCAACCGGGGCGAGAAGATGTCGAAGTCGGTCGGCAACGTCATCGACCCGTTCACCATGGTCGAGCACTACGGTGTCGACCAGGTGCGCTATTTCTTCCTGCGCGAGGTGCCGTTCGGCCAGGACGGCAATTACAGCCATGAGGCGATCGTCAACCGCACCAATGCCGATCTTGCCAACGGCCTCGGCAATCTGGCGCAGCGCTCGCTGTCGATGATTGCCAAGAACTGCGGCGGCAAGGTGCCGGCGCGCGGTGACCTTACCGAGGCCGACACGGCGATCCTCGACCAGGCGGTCGAAGCGCTGGCCGTTTCTCGTCGGGCGATGGCGGAGCAGGGCATCCATCTGGCGCTGGCGGCGATCTTCGGCGTTGTTGCCGAAGCCGACCGCTATTTCGCCTCTCAGGAGCCGTGGGCGCTGCGCAAGACCAATCCGGAGCGCATGGAAACCGTGCTGTGGACGACGGCCGAGCTGGTGCGCCGGGTGACGCTGCTTTGCCAGCCCTTCATTCCCGGATCGGCCGCCAAGCTGCTCGACCTGTTGGCAGTGCCTGCTGACAGCCGCGCTTTCGAGCACGTCCATGCCAACCACGCGCTGGAGCCAGGCACTGCCTTGCCGGCGCCGGAGGGCGTATTTCCGCGCTATGTCGAGCAGGATGGCAATAGCTGATGCTGGTCGACAGCCATTGCCATCTCGACTTCCCGGACTTCGCCGAGGAGCGGACGGCTGTCGTCGCCCGCGCTCTCGCCGCCGGGATCGGCCGCATGGTGACGATCTCGACGCGCGTGAAGCGTTTTCAGCAAATTATTGAAATCGCTGAATCTTTCAATGAGGTCTATTGCTCTGTCGGCACACATCCGCACAATGCGGCGGAAGAGCTGGACGTCACCACTGACGAGCTGGTGCGGCTTTCCGGCCATCCCAAGGTGGTGGCGATCGGCGAGGCCGGGCTCGATTATTACTATGACAAGGCGCCGCGCGATGCGCAGGCGCAAGGCTTTCGCACCCACATCGCGGCCGCGCGCCGGACGGGCCTGCCGCTGGTCATCCATGCGCGCGATGCCGACGATGACATGGCGGAGATCCTCGAGGACGAAACAGGGAAGGGCGCCTTCCCCTTCATCCTGCATTGTTTTTCGTCGGGACGCAGGCTGGCTGAAGTCGGCGTGGCGCTGGGCGGCTATGTCTCCTTCTCCGGCATCCTAACCTTCAAGAACTCCGCCGAACTGCGCGCCATCGCCGCCGACGTCCCGCGCGACCGGCTGCTGGTCGAAACCGACGCGCCCTACCTTGCGCCGGTCCCACATCGCGGCAAACGCAACGAACCGGCCTATGTGGCGAACACGGCCAAGGTGCTCGCCGAGACCATCGGCGTCAGCGAGGCCGAGATCGCCGATATCACCACCGGGAACTTCTTCAGGCTGTTCACCAAGATGCCGCGTCCCGAAACGGCTGCGGGCTGAGACATGAGCGACCGGCTGCGCTTTACCGTTCTTGGCTGCGGCTCATCGCCCGGCACGCCGCGCATCACCGGAGATTGGGGCAATTGCGACCCCAAGAACCCGAAGAACCGGCGCATGCGCACGGCCGCGCTGGTCGAGCGGATTGCCGCCAACGGCGCGCGCACCACGGTCGTCATCGATACCGGGCCGGATTTCCGCGAGCAGATGCTGCTGGCCTCCGTCAAGCGCATCGATGCGGTCGTCTACACGCATCCGCATGCCGACCACATCCACGGCATCGACGATCTGCGCGGCTATGTGCTCGAGCAACGCCATCGCATCGACATCCATGCCGACGAGCCGACCATGCTGCGGCTGCGCCAGGCGTTCGGCTATTGCTTCGAGACGCCGCCAGGCAGTTCCTATCCGCCGATCGTCAAGGCTCACATCATCGATCACGCCAGGCCGGTCGTGATCGAAGGCGAGGGGGGTCCCCTCACCCTCGAGCCGCTGCCGCAGTTCCATGGCGACATCATCTCGCTCGGCTTCCGCATCGGCGGGCTTGCCTATTGCCCTGATATCAGCGGCTTCCCGGACGCCACCGTTGAGCGTTTGCGCGGCCTCGACACGCTGGTCATCGATGCGCTGCAGTACAACACCCATCCCAGCCATCTGTCGCTCGGCCAGGCACTGGAGTGGATCGAAAAGCTGGCGCCGAGGAACGCCGTGCTGACCCATATGCATGTGCCGCTCGACTATGCCGCCGTAATGGCCGAGACGCCGGAGCATGTCGTGCCGGCCTATGACGGCATGGCGATCGAAATTCCTTACGAATCAGAGCGGTAGCGACAGCTGTTCAGTCGGCGCCGCAGTTCGTCCGTCGAAAGCTTCCGCTGCGATCTCGAAGTCGAAGCGCTGCTGCGGCGTTTGTTGCCGGCAGCGAAAGCCGCAGCAATTCCTGGACGTGCCCGCCACGCCTCAGTTCCATAATCTATCTTATGCGACTTTTGGCATGGCCATGGGATGCCGGAAAGCGCGATGTCACGCAGCCCCTGCTTGCCAACCCTTGCGGAGCTGTTGTGCATTCTCACGCCGGTTTTGTCCCGTGGTGCTAGTAGGTGGATAGTAAGTAGTTGGAGGCAAGGTGTCCCACGATGACGAGAAAGACGATAATGAATATTATCATCCAGCCTATTATGGTCGAAGGCCTCAATGCGGTTTGTCCCTTGGTGCTGAAGACCGTGTTTAGCAATGCCGCATGATCAGCGCTCTAACGTGGCGGTAAAAACGCATGCCGGTCAAGTTGCCGTTACGCCCTAGAAATAGTCGAGAATGCCGCTGAAGGCAGCCGCCATCGCAACAGCGTGGGCTACGACGACCGCCGGCCATCGGACGCCGCCGCCCGGGGCAACGAATGCGCCATAGGCCGGAAACTGTACCAAAGCCAGCCCCACGGACAGGCTGGTGACGGTTTTGTCCGTCAACAGCGTCACCAGCATCGGTATCGGATAGAGCGCGCGCGCCAAGACCCAGTGGCCATGCCCGGCTCCGGCGGAGAAGAGTGCCAGCAGCAGGGCGACAGGCGTCGCGCACAGGCCGAAAATGAGCCCTGCCCGCCATGAGAGCTTTGGCACTATACCTCCGGGGTTGATATCGTCATCGAGATGTCCCGCTCAGCGTCTCAGTTGAGATCCGACAGCTCATCATCGAGGTTCAGCGCCTGCCGGGCGGTCGCGTCGAGCGCGCAGCTGACCATGATGTTGCTCTGGCGATCGGTGTTGAAAGTTTCGGCAGACGTGTAGTTTCTCATTGGCTACCGCAGGCGAAAAGGCGGTAACCAACAGAGCCACCGAGAATATAATACTCTCCATCACGGTAACCCATTTGTTGCCTGAGATGCGAATTGTCGCAAGGCTCCAGGCCGAAGCAATTACCCTGCCCCAAGCTGCCATAGCCCGGCGCCGCAACAATGAAAGCGTCCAGAAAATGACTGCCTCGCCTTGCTTTCTCGGCTTTCCCGATCGCCTCGCCGACGGCCGCGTGCCCCGCGCCGTGATTTTTGGAGCCGGTCACGGGACCACTTATCCGGGCCAGGACAGCAGCGGCCAGGCCTTGGCCGCCGATGCCATCCGCGCCGCGAGCCAGGACGATGCACCGCTCTTCGATCGCTGGGATTTCGACCTCGGCGGTCCGCTGTTCGATGGCGGACCGGTCTGCTGCGTCGATGCCGGCGATGTCTTGACCACCATGCATGACAATGCCGGCAACCGGGCCCGTATCGAGGCGAAGACGCGCGAGGTGCTGGTACTGCCGGCGGTGCCGATCCTGCTTGGCGGCGACGATTCCGTCGTCATTCCCTTCCTCGCCGGCTTTGCCGATCACGGGCCAATCTGGATCCTGCAGATCGACGCCCATATCGATTGGCGCGACGAGGTGCATGGCGAACGCTACGGCTATTCGAGCCCGATGCGGCGGGCGAGCGAGATGGCGCATGTCGCCGGCATGGTGCAGGTCGGCCTGCGCAGTGTCGGCAGCGCACGCATCGGCGAAATTGAAGCGGCGCGGCGCTACGGCAGCCGCTTCGTCACGGCTCGCGAGGTTCACGCCCAGGGCGTCGAAGCCGCTTTGCGGCATATTCCGGAAGGCGCGCGCGTCGTCGTCACCCTTGACTGCGACAGCCTCGATCCATCGATCATGCCGGGCGTGGCCGCGCGCACGCCTGGCGGCCTCAGCTACACGCAGGCGATCGACCTGATCGCAGGCCTCGGCAAGCGGGCGAGGATTGCGGGATTCGACCTTGTCGAGCTCTATCCTCCCGCCGACATTGACGGTCTGTCGGCCATCACCGCGTCGCGTCTTGTTGTCAACGCGATCGGCGCCATTGTCCGGCAGACCGGCTGAGATCCGATCGGATGGTCTAGAAAAAGCAGTTCAGAAACGCCGCCGTCACGTCCGAGATGCCGACGATCTTGTTGGTCGCCTGGCGGTAGAATTTGAAATTGAGCTCGGTCTCGGGCCGGCCGTCCTGCCAATCCTTGAAGCGCTTGAGCTCATTGCGACCCAAATGTCTCGTCGCCAGGGCGGTGCGGCGGACGGCAACGGTGACGCGCGGCGTCTGCCGTTCGAGATCCGGACGCCCGGGGGTGGCCTCGGAGGATGTCACGACGCCGCGCGCGACAAGCCCTCGCCCGCCTTCGTTCTCGCTGGCGAACAGGTAGATGACGTCGCCCTCGGCGATGCGCTTGCCGCCATACATGGTTTTCTGCGCGGCGAACACGAATCTCTCCGCCGCCGGGTCCTGGATCTGGGTCTTGATGGCGTATGCCATGCCCTACGGTTCCCGGCTGAGGCCGATCCGGTAACTCAGCACGCGCCGGCCGGCCGGCTCGATCAGCATCAGGCCCGGCTTGTCGCCGAACTCGCCATCGAAATCGATGGGACTGGCGATGCCGTGCCAGGGCTCGATGCACAGGAAGGGCGCGCCGCCAGGCTTGGACCAGATGCCCAGCTCATTGAATCCCTGCCACGACATCTCGATCGCCGGCCCGCGGCCGGCGGCGTAGCGCACGCTCTCGCTCACCGGCTTGTCGAGGATGACGGCGTCGTCGTCGAACAGCCTTTCGGATAGCGGCAGCGTCCTGCCCTCGATGGGCGTCGGCTGCGGCGCCGGCAATAACAGGCCATCTTTCAGACGGCGGACCGGCGCCGGCTCATTTTCGGCGAAGGTCACCCGATAGGCTTCCTTCGGCAGTTCCGGCAACAGCGGCCAGTTGAACGCCGGATGCGCGCCGATCGAGGCCGGCAGAGGCTCGTCGCCGGTATTGGCGATCTCCAAGGTCACGCCGAGTTGCCGTGGTTTCAGCTCGTAGCTGATGGCGAGACGAAAGGCGAAGGGATAGTGCGTTCGCGTCTCGGCGTCGTCCGTCAGGACCAATGTGCAGGAGGCCGGCCCCTGCTCCGCCCAGGCAAAGCGCCGGTCGCGGGCAAAGCCGTGCTGCGTCATCGGATAGGTTTGGCCGCGATGCCGCAGCTGATCGCCTTTGAGCCGGCCGACGATTGGGAACAGCACGGGCGAATGACGACGCCAGGCGGGGCCTGCCTGCCACAGAAGCTCGGTGCCTTCACCATCGCGCAGCGAGACCAGTTCGGCCCCCTGCCCGACGATGGTCGCCGAAATGCCGTCAGCGTGAAACATCAGCTGGTCCATTGCGTCCTCGCGGCTGGCAGGTTTGGCCGGCAGGCTAGCAAAAGGCCGCGCGTGAACTCAAGCGCGGCAGGCAGATCGCCCCTTGGTCGTCAACGCTTGGTGCGCAGTCGACAAAAAAGTGGCCGGAGGTTTCCCTCCGGCCGTGGCGAGGTCAGCAGTGTTGCCTGCTGCGGTCCGGCCTATTCGCGCTCGCCGGTGAAATTCAGCAGCAGCTGGAAGATGTTGATGAAGTTCAGATAGAGCGAGAAGGCGCCGAAGACGGCAAGCTTCTGCTGCGATTCCGCATCGAAATTCTCGGCATATTGCTCCTTGATCGTCTGCGTGTCCCAGGCGGTCAGGCCGATGAACACGGCGATGCCGATCACCGAGATGGCGAATTGCAGCGCGGTCGAGCCGAGGAACAGGTTGACCAGGCTGGCGATCACCACGCCTATCAGGCCCATGATCAGGAAGGACGAGAACTGCGTCAGGTCGCGGCTGGTCGTGTAGCCGTAAAGGCTGGTGGCGCCGAACATCGTGGCGGCGATGAAGAAGGTGCGCGCGATGCTGGTCGACGTGAAGACCAGGAACACCGAGGCGAGCGACAGGCCCATGACCGCGCAGAAGGCCCAGAACATCGCCTGCGCGCTCGCGGCCGACATGGTCTGCATCCTGAACGAGAACAGCATGACGAAGGCGAGCGGCGCCAGCATCACCACCCATTTCAGCGGGCTGGAGAAGATCGGTACATAAAGCGCCGGCGTCGAGGCCACGAAGAAGGCGACGAGGCCGGTAACGACGAGACCGAGGCCCATATAATTGTAGACGCGCAGCATGTGCTTGCGCAGGCCCTCGTCATAGACGGCTCCGGCCTGGACGCCGGTGCCCATTCGGTATCCCAGATTGGGGCTGTTCATTCGGTTTCTCCTTGGTTCTCGGTAGAGGGTTTGTTTTCAGTAGAGAGTTCTGGCGAGTTTCTCGGCGGCACGGTCGAGGCTTCCGGCGTCGCCGCGTCCGACCACCGCATAGGCGACCTCGCCGATCTGGAAATACGCGGTTGAGATGTCGTCGGAGGGCGCGATCGTCGGCTTCACCACATCGAACCTGCCCGGCCTGATGGCGAACAACGAGACAAGACCGAGGTCCTTGGTGTCGACCGCTACCTCGACGCTCGGCCCGAATTGCGAGGGATAGACCTGGACGTCGCGAATCTTCCAGTCGTCAGGCAGCGACGGCATGACGATCGCGGTGGCGGCGCGAATCTCGTCGGGATCGTAGCCCGGCGCCTCCTGCTGCGACGGCATCGTCTCGCGCACCAAGGTCGTCCTGTGCGCCCGGACCGCATCCTCGACATAGGCCGGCGGCTGCGTCGAGGCGACCACCTTGGTCACGGCGATCGGCCCGAAGGCGCCGTTGGCAAGCCAGCCTGCCGCGACCAGGACGGCCGCTGCCGCCGCCCGCTGCAGCACGGCAAGCATGCGTCCCCTGGCAAGGCCTCTTTCCAGCCGGCGCGCCGCTTCTGTCGTGGCCGGACGCGCCCTGCCGACAGGGCCGGCAAGCGCGACGCGCAGTTCGTCGCGCGTCCTCAGATCGGACATCACGCGCGCCGCCACTTCCGGGCGCGCGGCGAGGTGCGCCTCGACCTCGATGCGGCGGGCGACATCCAGCTGATCGTCGACATAGGCGTCGAGATCGGCATCGGTCACGGGGTCGACAGTAGCGGTCATTGATCGTCTCCCACGATCCTGAGATGAGGCCTGGCTTTTGGCGCCGCGCCCTCTTCCATCTCGCGCAGCGCGGCACGCGCGCGGCCGATGCGTGACATCAGCGTTCCGAGCGGCACGCCGATGACTTCGGCGGCCTGCTGATAGGAAAGCCCTTCGATGGCGACGAGGTGCAGCGCGGAGCGCTGTTCCTCCGGCAGCGAAAGAAACGCTTCCCGGACCTGCGACAGGCGAACCGAATGGTCCTGCGACGCCGGCACGCTCTGGTCGGCGACAAGGCCGGCCTGTTCGATGCGCGCCGCCTCGGAGCGGCGCGAGCGCATGCGGTCGATGAAGACGTTGTGCACGATCGCCAGCAGCCAGGCGCGCAGATTGCCGCTTGACCGGAAGGTCGCGCGCCGCTCATAGGCGCGCACCAGCGCGTCATGGACGAGATCCTCGGCCTCAGTGCTGTCGCGCGTCAGCGAGCGGGCATAGCGCCGCACCGAACCCAACTGCCCGACGATATCGAAGCGTGCCATCGACCGTTTCATGCCCTGTTTACGGAGCATGTAGGGGTTTTAATCCCCTGCCCGGCATTTCTTTTCGTGTTGCCGCCATAGCGGAAACCGCTGGCGCGGCGGGATCGATTTGCGTATCACTCCGCCGCCATTGGAGTCCTTTTCGATGTTCGAGACCCTGCAGCCCGCGCCCGCCGACAAGATCCTTGCCTTGATCGGCCTTTATCGCAACGACCCACGGCCCGGCAAAGTCGACCTCGGCGTCGGCGTCTACAAGGATATCGACGGCAAGACGCCGGTGATGCGCGCGGTGCGCGAGGCCGAGAAGCGGCTGCTGGCGAGCCAGGACACCAAAACCTATCTCGGCCTTGCCGGCGACACCGGCTTCAACGCCGCCATGATCAAGCTCGCCTTTGGCGAGAAGTCCGACCATTCGCGCATCCGCGCGGCACAGGCGCCGGGCGGATCGGGCGCGCTCAGGCTGGTGGCCGAGCTCGTGCAGCGCACGCGCCCCGGCGCGACGGTTTGGCTGTCCGATCCGACCTGGCCGAACCATCTGCCGGTGATGCGCGCCGCTGGTCTGCAGGTTCGCGACTATCCCTATTTCGATGCCGCATCGGGCGCTGTCCGCTTCGACGAGATGCTGGCGGCGCTGAAAGTTGCCAACAGCGGCGATGTCGTGCTCCTGCATGGCTGCTGTCACAACCCGACCGGCGCCAACCTCGATATCGCGCAATGGGCCAAGGTCGCCGATGTGCTTTTGGATCGCGGCTTGCTGCCTTTCGTCGACATCGCCTATCAGGGCTTTGGCGAAGGCCTCGATGCCGACGCCGCCGGTCTGCGGCTGCTGGCCGGCAAGGTGCCGGAAATGGTCGTCGCCTCGAGCTGCTCGAAGAATTTCGCCGTCTATCGCGACCGCGTGGGCGCGGCGATGATCATGGCCAAGGACGGCGCGCAGGCAGATGTGGCGATGAGCCAGATGCTGGCGGCGGCGCGCGCGCTGTATTCGATGCCGCCGGATCACGGCGCGGCGGCGGTGCGCATGGTGCTCGAAGACGCCGCCCTGAGGAAGGGCTGGGAGACGGAGCTCGAGGAGATGCGGCTGCGCATGCTCAGGCTGCGCGTCGCTTTTGCCGAGGCGTTGCGCCGGCAGTCCAATTCCGACCGCTTCGATTTCGTCGCCAGCCATCGTGGCATGTTTTCGAGGCTTGGGTTGACCGAGGCGCAGGTCGAACGCCTGCGTGCCGAGCACGCCGTCTATATGGTCGGCGACAGCCGCATCAACGTGGCCGGCCTGCCGGAGAACGGCATGGACGATCTCGCCAAGGCGATCGTCTCGGTGCTCGACTGAGGCTGTGGACAACTCGTTTCGGTGTCCGGCCAGGATTGGTCGGACGCTGGCCGCGGGATAGGCTCAAATCATGAAGCCCTCCAAGGACATTTCCCGGCTGATCGAGATCATGGCGGCGCTGCGGGCGCCGAAGACCGGCTGCCCTTGGGATATCGAGCAGAATTTCGCTACCATCGCGCCCTACACGATCGAGGAAGCCTATGAAGTGGCCGATGCGATCGCGCGCGGCGATCTCGACGATCTGCGCGAGGAACTGGGCGACCTGCTGCTGCAGGTCGTCTATCACGCGCAGATGGCTGAGGAGATCGGCGAGTTCGCTTTCGGCGATGTCGTCGAGGCCATCACCACCAAGATGATCCGCCGCCATCCGCACGTCTTCGGCGACGAGAAGGCGCGCAGCGCCGGCATGGCCAAGGGCATGTGGGAGAAGATCAAGGCGGTTGAAAAAGCCGAGAAGCGCGATGCCCGCATCGCCCGTGGTCTCGACCCGGAGGATCACGGCAAGGGCTATCTCGACAGCGTGCCGGTAGCGCTCCCTGCCCTGACGCGTGCCCTGAAACTGCAGGAAAAGGCGGCACGCGTCGGCTTCGACTGGAGCGAGGCAGCTCCCATCCTCGACAAGATAGAGGAAGAGATCGCCGAATTGCGCCAGGCGCTCGCCACCGGTGACGCCGCACCTATCAAGGACGAGTTCGGCGACATGCTGTTTGCTATCGTCAATCTCGGCCGCCACCTCAAGCTCGATTCCGAAGCCGCGCTCAGCGGCACCAACGAAAAGTTCCGTTCGCGATTCCACTATGTCGAGCAGGCTCTGGAGGCCTCGGGCAAGTCGCTGGAGAAGGCAACGCTCGACGAGATGGAAGCGCTCTGGCAGCAGGCCAAAAGCACCAAATAAACAGCCGGTTAGCTGCCGCTCTTGCGATGCAGGCGGTTCTCTATCTCTTGCCTGGCGCTGTGCGTGGCTGTCAGCGAGAGCGTGACACTGCCGTCTTCATTGTCGGTGCGCGAAATGACGTCGCCGTTGCGGTAGAGCCAGTCGACCTGGCCAAGCTGGGCGGGGCTCAACGTCACCGTCATCCTTTCCAGCTCGCCCGACACGCGCGTCTCGATGAGCGCTTTCAGCGCGTCGATTCCTTCGCCGGTGACGGCCGATATAGAGATCGGCGGCGCCTTGCCGCTGGCGCTCTCGGCAAGCAGTCGCTCGCGATTGCCTTCGTCGAGCAGGTCGACCTTGTTCCAGACCTCGATCACGCGGTTCGCATCGGCAGCGTCGACGCCGAGATCGCCGAGGATGCGTTCGACGTCCTCGGCCTGGGCGGCGGTGTCCGGATCGGAGATGTCGCGCAGATGCAGCACCAGATCCGCCTCGACGACTTCTTCCAGCGTTGCCCGGAAGGCCGCCACCAGATGCGTCGGCAGGTCGGAAATAAAACCCACCGTGTCCGACAGGATAACCGGTGTGCCGTGCGGCAGCCGCACGCGCCGCAGCGTCGGATCGAGCGTTGCGAACAGCATGTCCTCGGCCAGCACCCCTGCCCCGGTCAGCCGGTTGAACAGCGTCGACTTGCCGGCATTGGTGTAGCCGACGATCGCCACTACCGGGAACGGCACCTTCTTGCGCTTGGCGCGGTGCAGGTCGCGCGTGCGCCGAACCGTCTCCAACTCGTGCTTCAGCTTGGTGATCTTGTCCTGCAGGATGCGCCTGTCGGATTCGATCTGGGTTTCGCCCGGACCGCCGAGGAAGCCGGCGCCGCCGCGCTGCCGCTCGAGGTGGGTCCAGCTTCGCACCAGACGACCCTTCTGGTAGTTAAGATGCGCAAGCTCGACCTGCAGCGTGCCTTCCTTGGTGCGCGCCCGCTCGCCGAAGATCTCGAGGATGAGCCCGGTGCGATCGAGGACCTTGGCGTTCAGTTCCTTTTCGAGATTGCGCTGCTGCACCGGCGTCAGCGGATGGTCGACGATGACCAGCTCCGCCTTGCGCTCCTTCACGATTTCAGCAAATTCAGCAACCTTGCCGCTGCCGAGCAGCGTGGCCGGCCGCGGATCGGCAACCGTCACCACCGCGGTGTGAACCGGGTTGAGGTCGATGGCGCTGGCAAGTCCGACCGCTTCGTCGTGGCGTGCATCCGCCGAACGGCTCAGGCGCGGACGGCTCGACTCATCGTCGCGCGGCTGGCGGGTAAGCACCGGCACAATGACCACTGCGCGGGTCGGATCCTTGGATTCCGGCCCGAGTTGATGTCCTTGTTTTCCGCGAACGCTGCGGTCCGCGTCCTTATCACGTGCCAATCAGGCGCCCTGGCTTTCCTCGCCATCGAACATCTGAACCGGCTGGCTCGGCATGATCGTGGAAATAGCGTGCTTGTAGACGAGCTGGGAGTGCCCGTCGCGCCGCAACAACACACAAAAATTGTCGAACGAAGTGACGACGCCAGTCAGCTTCACACCGTTGATGAGGAAGATGGTAAGTGGATTTTTGCTCTTGCGAACTGAATTCAGGAACAGGTCCTGAAGGTTTTGCGATCGTTCCGCCATTTTTCTTGTCTTTCGCCGATCCCCTTCGGTTTACGGGCCAATGCGCCAAATTACGAGGCACCTGTCAAGCGCGCAAACCCCCTCTTGCCGACACAATGGCAAGCAGAATGAGATAGTTGAGGTTACTTCCAGTTGTGCGGTTATCAGGCTGGACTTTTTTCCGCAACGTGAAAAAAGGCCTGCCGCAACGAAAGTGTCATCGAACCGGGATGGCCATTTGCGATCGGCGCCCCGTCGATTTCGACGACCGGCATGGCGATTGTGGTCGCCGAACTGATGAATGCTTCCCTTGCCGCCTTGGCTTCGGCGACCGAAAACCCGCGTTCCTCGATCTTGAGGCCAAGCTTGGCGGCGACATCGAAAAGCGTCGTACGAGTGATGCCGCGCAGGATGCCATGCTCGGCCGGCCGGGTCACAAGGACGCCGTCCCGGGTGACGATCCAGGCGTTGGACGAGCCGCCTTCCTTGACGTTGCCGTCGGTGTCGACGAACCACGCTTCCTGGGCGCCGGCTTCCTTGGCCTTCTGCTTGGCGAGCACATTGGGCAAGAGGCCGGTGCTCTTGATGTCGACGCGGTCCCAGCGATTCTCCGGGACGGTGATGACCTTGATGCCGGTCTCCACCCGCTTCGCGCTCGCGGCCGGATCGGCTTTCCTGGCGGTTATGACCAGGGAAGGCCTTGTGCCCGCGGGCGGAAACACGAACTCGCGGCTGGCGACGCCGCGCGTCACCTGCACATAGACAAGGCCGTCGACCACGCCGTTGCGATTGACCACCTCGCGCAGCAGCATCGGCAAGACGCTTTCCGAGACTGGCCAGGCGATGGACAGTTCCTTCAGCGAGCGCTTGAGCCTGGCAAGATGGCGCGGCATGTCGACGATATGGCCGCGCGCCACCTCGCAAACCTCATAGACGCCGTCCGCGAATTGGTAGCCGCGATCCTCGATATGGACGCTGGCTTGAGCATGGACGACATAGCGGCCGTTGACATAGGCAATGCGCGGCATGGGCATCCTCAGGAAAATATCCGGCTTTCTTAGGCGATTCCGCCCCTGCCGTAATGAACAATCGCGTGGGCCAAGGGATCGCTACACACCTAGCGACTTCAGCTTGCGGTGGAGTGCCGATCGTTCCATGCCGATGAACTCGGCGGTCTTCGAGATATTGCCGCCGAAGCGGTTGATCTGGGCGATCAGGTAGTCCTTCTCGAATTGCTCGCGGGCCTCGCGCAGCGGCAGCGCCATGATGTGCTGGTCCGACTGGTTGGGCGTACGCGGCATGACGTCGCCGATCTCGGACGGCAGAAGGTCGGCGGTGATCGGCGCATCGGCGTCTTCGCCACGCGCCAGGATCATCAGCCGCTCGACATTGTTGCGCAATTGGCGAACGTTGCCCGGCCAGTTGTGCGCCTGCAGCACGGCCAGCGCATCGTCGCCGATGCGGCGCGGCCTTATGCCGGCCTGGCGCGCAATCTGCTTCATGAAGTTGTCGACGAGGTAGGGAATGTCCTCGCGCCGCTCAGCGAGCCCCGGCACTATGACCGGAACCACCGCCAGGCGATGGTAAAGATCCTCGCGGAAGCGGCCGTCGGCAATCATTGCTTCGAGGTTCTGCGAGGTCGAGGAAATGATGCGGACATCGACCTTGACGCGCTTGGTGCCGCCTACCCGCTCGAATTGCTGCTCGACCAGCACGCGCAGGATCTTGTTTTGCGTTTCGCGCGGCATATCGGCGACTTCGTCGATGTAGAGGATGCCGCGATGCGCCTCTTCCAGCGCGCCGACCTTGCGCTCGGTGCCGTTCGATTCGGTACCGAACAGCTCGATCTCCATGCGCTCGGGCGTGATGGTGGCCGCGCTCAGCGTGACGAACGGACCGGACTTGCGCGACGACAGCGTGTGGATGGCCCGCGCCGTCAGTTCCTTGCCTGAGCCGGAGGGGCCGATGATCATGACGCGGCTGTTGGTCGGCGCGACGCGCTCGATGGTCTGCCGCAGCTGGCTCATCGCCGACGACATGCCGATCAGGTCGAAAGTCTCGCCGCTGCGCTGCTTGAGGTCGGAGACCTCGCGTCGCAGCTTGGACGTTTCCAGGGCGCGCTCGGCGATCAGGATGAGGCGATCGGCCTTGAACGGCTTCTCGATGAAATCATACGCGCCGCGCCGGATGGCCGACACCGCCGTTTCGATGTTGCCGTGGCCGGAGATCATGACCACCGGCATGTTCGGATGCATGGTCTTGATCTCGTCGAGCAGCGCCAGGCCATCGAGGCGCGAGCCCTGCAGCCAGATATCGAGGAAAATCAGCCGCGGCGCGCGATCGGCAATCGCCGCAAGCGCGCTGTCGGCATCATGGGCCGTGCGGGTTTCGTGACCCTCGTCGCTCAATATACCGGCGACAAGTTCGCGGATGTCTTCCTCGTCATCGACGATGAGAATGTCAGACGCCATTACCGACCTTTTCAGTTTCTCGTTCGTGTTCGCTTCGACCTTCACCGCGTGGCGGCGCGGCTACGATCGTGGCCGGGGGCAGGATGATCGAGATCATCGCGCCCCGGCCGCCATGAAAATCCGCTGGCGCGTCGTGCAATTCGAGACGGCCGCCATGGTCCTCCACGATCTTTTTGACGATAGCGAGGCCAAGCCCGGTGCCCTTCTCGCGCGTCGTCATATAGGGCTCGAGAAGCCTTTGACGATTCTCGCGCGGCAGCCCCTTGCCGTTATCGATAACGTCGATTCGTATGGCGCCATCTTGCCGTCCAGCCTGAATCCGGATTGTGCCGCCCGAACGGTCCTGCGCATCAAGTCCGTCGATCGCCTCGGCCGCGTTCTTGATGACGTTGCCGAAGGCCTGAGCCATCAGGCGGCTGTCGAAAGTGCCTTTCAACGGCTCACTGCCGAAATCGCGCTGGAAGGCAATGTCCGAGCGGCTGACCTCGACCAGGAAAGACGCCTCGCGCAACGACTCACGAAGGTCGATCGCCTTCATCTCCGGCTTCGGCATGCGGGCGAAGGCCGAGAATTCGTCGACCATGCGGCCGATGTCCTCGACCTGGCGGATGATGGTGTCGGTGCACTGGTCGAACACCTCGCGATCCTCGGTGATGACCTTGCCGTAGCGGCGCCTGATGCGCTCGGCCGAAAGCTGGATCGGCGTCAGCGGGTTCTTGATCTCATGCGCGATGCGCCGCGCCACATCGGCCCAGGCCGACGAACGCTGCGCCTGGACGAGATCGGTGATGTCGTCGACCGTCACCACATAGGATTTCTCTTCTTCGCCGTCGTCGCCGGATTCGACCGTTACCTGGACATTGAAGGTGCGCTCCAGACCGGTGCGGAAGAAGGTCACCTGCTCGCGATAGACCGGCTTGCCGGACTGCCGCCCGATCTCGAACACGCGACCGACAAGCGGCAGGACTGTCGAAAGGTTCTGGCCGAGCGTCGCATTCGCCGAAATCGTCAGCATGGTCTCGGCCGAGCGATTGACGATGGTGATGATGCCGTAGGGGTCGACGCCGATGACGCCGGCAGTGACGCCGGCAAGCACCGCCTCGGAGAAACGCCGGCGCTCATCGATCAGATCCTTGGCCGAGAGCAGCTCGTTGCGTTGCGACTTGAGCTCCAGGATCATGTTGTTGAAGGTCTCGCCGAGCGAGGCGACGTCGCCATCGGACTGGCGCACTGGAACGGCAACGTCGAGATTGCCGGTCGCCACCTCGTCGGCGGCGCCGATCAGCTGGCGGATCGGCCGCACGATCCGGTCGGCGACCGCGATGCCAGTCCAGATCGCCGAGAGCGTGATGATCAGCGTGAGCGACAGATAAGGCAACGCGAAGGCGACCTGCGAGGTCCGGCGATTGTCTTCCAGGTTGCGGTATTCGTCGGTGTTGCCCCTGACGATCTGGCGCGCCTTGATCACGTCGGGATCAACCAGCCGGATCGTGTAGAGGTAAAGCCCTTCGATCTCGCGCAGCTTGATAATGGCGCCCATGATGTTGCGGGTGCGCGGTTCTATCAGCACCGGCTTGCCCTCGGCCGCGGTGTCGACAGCGCCCGAGGGCGGCTCGGGCATGGGGAAGTCGGCGTCGGTCTTGGCGTTCATGACGAACGAGCCGTCCGGCTTGATAAGGGCCGCATGCGCCAGGCCGCGCCCGACGGCCTCCTTGTTCAACAGATCGAGGAAACCGCCCTTGTCGAGACCGTAAAGCGTGCGCGAGGCATCGAGATCGTATGCCATCGACAATGTCGTGCCCTGCAGGTTACGCGCGTTCTCCTGCACATAGGCGTCGGCGATCGACAGCGACGAGTTGACGATCGTCTTGGTGCGGATTTCGAACCAGCGGTCGAGACCGATGTCGAGCGTGATCGAGGCGATGATCGCCACCATGATGGCCGGGATGGCGGCGACCAGAGCGAACATGGCGACGATGCGCACATGCAGCCGCGAGGCAGCCCTGCCGTGGCGCCGCGCCAGCACGATGCGTCGCACCTCGCGCGCGATCAAGGCGATGAGGAACAGCACAAAGACGGCATTGGCCGCGATCAGGGCCCAGGTCGCGTCAGCGGTCGGCGCGATCGGCGTTGCGCCGACCAGGATCGCAAACGATATGGCCGCCGTGATCACCGCGCCGGCAATGGCGACCACGCCGGGCAACGCCAGCAACCGTCGCCCGTCACGCGTGCCGGTCTGGTTGAAAAGCGGTTGGGTCAGGGTCGGAGCCTCAGCTGCCATGTCGCGGTACGGAGTCGGTCATCGCGTCGGATGTATGCAACGCATTGTGGCGATTATGCAACAAGTGTGGCCGGGAAGATAATCTTTCCCAGACAAAATTCACCGACGGGACGAGGTGACGTTACGGCTGCCTGGCTGATTTGTAGACGTTGACGCCGAGCTCGCGGATCTTCTTGCGCAGCGTGTTGCGGTTGAGCCCCAAAAGCTCCGCCGCCTTGATCTGGTTGCCGCGCGTCGCCGTCATCGAAGCCAGCACCAGCGGATACTCGACCTCGGCAAGAATGCGCTGGTAGAGCCCGGCCGGCGGCAATTCGCCGGCGAAGGAGGCGAAGTAGCGCTGCAGGAAATGCTCGACAGCCTGGCCGATCGACAGATCGTCGGGGATGAGCGCGCCGCCGTCCGGCACGACCGGCCTTTCGCCGGTTTTCAGCTCCGATTCTATGATTTCCGATGAAATCTCGTCCTGCGAGTAGAGGGCGGCCAGCCGGCGCACCAGGTTTTCAAGCTCGCGCACATTGCCCGGCCAGGGATAGCGTTTCATAAGCTCGATGCCGCCGGAGGATATGCGCTTGGTCTGCAGGCCCTCGCTGGCGCCCTGCTTGAAGAAATGCCGCACCAGGTCGGGAATGTCCTCGGAACGCTCGCGCAGCGCCGGCAGCCTGAGCGGCACGACGTTGAGACGATAGAACAGGTCCTCGCGGAACAGGCCCTGGTTGATGAGCGTGCGCAGGTCCTTGTTTGTGGCCGCGACGATACGGACGTCGGTCTTGATCGGCGTGCGGCCGCCGACAGTGGTGTATTCGCCCTGCTGCAGCACGCGCAGCAGCCGGGTCTGCGCTTCCATCGGCATGTCGCCGATCTCGTCGAGGAACAGCGTGCCGCCCTCGGCCTGTTCGAACCGGCCGCTGGAGCGGTTCTGTGCTCCGGTGAAGGCGCCCTTCTCGTGGCCGAACAATTCCGATTCGATCAGGTCGCGCGGGATCGCCGCCATGTTGATGGCCACGAACGGGCCGCCGCGACGGCGGCCATATTCGTGCAGCGCGCGCGCCACCAGCTCCTTGCCGGTGCCGGACTCGCCGCTGATCATGACCGTGAGGTCGGTCTGCATCATGCGCGCCAGCATGCGGTAGATGTCCTGCATGGCGGCGGATCGGCCGACCAGCGGCATCGTCTCCGGCTGGTCTTCTGCGCGGCCATCGAGCTTCGGCCGCTTCGGCTCGGCCAGCGCCCGGCTGACGATGTTGAGCAGCTCCGTCAGGTCGAACGGCTTCGGCAGATATTCGTAGGCGCCGGTCTCGGAGGCGCGGATGGCGGTCATGAACGTGTTCTGGGCGCTCATGACGATGACCGGCAGCTCGGGCCGCGCCTTCTTGATGCGCGGCAGCATGTCGAAGGCGTTTTCGTCGGGCATCACCACGTCGGTGATGACGAGATCGCCCTCGCCCGCCGCAACCCAACGCCACAGCGTCGAGGCATTGGAGGTCACGCGCACCTCGTGGCCGACGCGTGACAGCGCCTGGTTGAGCACGGTGCGGATGGCCGCATCGTCATCGGCGACGAGAATATTGCCGCGAGCGGTCATGTGCGGTCTCCTTCAGCTTCATCGCCGGTGCTTGGTGCGGCCTCCTTCCAGGCTGGAAGCAGGATGCGAAACGTCGTCCCGCGCGGCGTCGAATCGCATTCGATGATCCCGCCATGCTCGCCGACGATCTTGGCGACCAGCGCAAGGCCAAGTCCGGAGCCGTTCGGCTTGGTGGTGATGAACGGATCGAACAGGATCGGCAGGATGTCCTCGGAAACGCCGGGACCGTTGTCATGCACGCAGAATTCCAGCGGCAACGACACTCGGTCCTGCGTTCCGGGCACCGAGACGCGGATGCCTGGGCGGAAGGCCGTCGACAGCACGATCTCGCCCTGCGGGTCGGCGCCGATCGCCTCGGCAGCGTTCTTGACCAGATTGAGAAAGACCTGGATCAGCTGATCGCGGTTGGCGAAGACCGGAGGCAATGATGGATCATATTCCTCCAAGATCTTGATCCGTCTTGCAAAACCGTTCTTGGCAATCGCCTTCACATGGTCGAGCACGACGTGGATGTTGACCGGATAGCGCTCGATCGGCCGCTCATCGGAGAACACTTCCATGCGGTCGACCAGCGAGACGATGCGGTCGGTCTCGTCGGTGATCAGGCGGGTCAGCGCGCGATCTTCGTCGGAGGCGGAAAGCTCGAGCAACTGGGCGGCGCCGCGAATGCCGGAGAGCGGGTTCTTGATCTCATGCGCCAGCATCGCGGCAAGGCCGGTGACGGAGCGCGCCGCGCCGCGATGCGTCATCTGGCGGTCGATCTTGTCGGCCATCGACCGTTCCTGGAACATGACGACGACCGAGCCCGGAAATTCCGGCACCGGCGCGACATAGAGATCGACCATCTTTTCGATGCCGAGGCGCGGCGACGAGACGTCGACGCGGTATTCGTTGACCGGCGCGCGGCGTTCGCGCACTTGGTCGACCAGCGTCAGCAACGGACTCCCAAAGGGCACCAGCTTGGACAGCGTGTTGCGGGCGAGCATATTCGCGCTGGAGCGAAAGAAGTCCTCGGCATCGGCGTTGGCGAATGTGATGAAGCCGTCCGGATCGACCATGATCACCGGGCGGCGGATGGTGTTGAGCACGATGTTGGCGGCATCCGCCATATCGGGCTGCTGTGGCACGTCCGCCTTCATGCCGCGCTCCGCAGGCTGGTCGGTTGCGCGCCATCGGCGAAGACACGGCACAATTCGGCCACGACTTCACCCGGCTTGAAGGACGTGAGAATGGCTTTGCGCTGCTCGGCTGAGACATCGGAAGCGTGACGGTCGAGATACCAGCCGAGATGCTTGCGCGCCTGACGCAGGCCGCTTTCGGCGCCGTAGAGCGAGAGCATGTCCTCGTAATGCGACACGACATAGTCGGCGAGCGCCTGCGGCGCGTGCGGAATGCCGGGCGCAGATACACCACCGGCAATTGAGGCGATGCTTCCTGCAATCCACGGCGCGCCGTAATGCGCGCGACCGATCATCACCGCGTCGGCGCCGGACTGTTCGAGGATTGTCGCCGCCTCTTCCGGCGAGCCGACATCGCCATTGGCCACGACCGGGATCGAGACGGCTTGCTTGACGCGGGCGATGGCGCGCCAGTCGGCCTTGCCTTGATAGAATTGGCAGCGCGTGCGGCCATGCACGGTCACCATGCTGACGCCGGCCTGTTCGGCGCGCCGCGCCAGCATCGGCGCGTTGAGCGCGCTTTCGTCCCAGCCGAGCCGCATCTTGACCGTCACCGGCACCGAAACGGCGCCGACCACCGCCTCGATCAGCGACAGCGCATGGTCGAGGTCGCGCATCAGCGCCGAGCCGGCATAGCCGCCGGTCACCTTCTTCGCCGGGCAGCCCATATTGATATCGATGATGTCGGCGCTCTCGCCCGCCGCGATTCGCGCGCCCTCGGCCATGTGCACCGCCTCGCGGCCGGCAAGCTGCACCATATGCACCGGCAGGCCGGAATGACGGATGCGAAGGTCGCAACCTGCCCTGCCCTTGGCCAGTTCGCCGCTCGCCACCATTTCCGAAACGACCAATCCCGCGCCATGCCCGTACGCGCGCTGCCGGAACGGCTCGTCGGTGATGCCCGACATCGGCGCCAGGAAAACCCGATTACGGATTTTCACGCCGCCGACATCAAGAGGCGATGCCAATGTGGTCAGTTCAGCCATGCACAAAAACCAAGCATGTTCGATCGTTGCACATTCTCTAGCCAGAAGTGTGGCATTGTGCAACGCGCAATGACGTCACATTAAGGCGCATTTTGGAAAAAGCTGGCCTTCGGCCATCACCCCGACTAGGACCGATCGGAATGAGCGAGGCAAGTGAAAAGCAAGCGACAGGCCTGAATGGCGGGATCGGGGTGGTGATCGTTGCCGCCGGCCGTGGCGCGCGCGCCGGACAGGCGGACGGTCCGAAGCAATATCAGCGCATCGGCGGCCGTGCCGTCATCGCGCATACGTTGGATACCTTCCTCTCCCATCCGATGATCGGTCCCGTGGTCGTCGCCATCCATGCCGACGACGCCGAACTCTTCCAACGCGCGGCCGAAGCGCATGGCAATCGTCTTGTCGCCGTTATCGGCGGCCCTTCGCGCCAGGCGTCCGTGCGGCTCGGCCTCCTGGCGCTGAGGGACCAGGCACCGGCAAAAGTGCTGGTGCATGACGCCGTGCGACCCTTCGTCGACGCCGGGCTGATCGACCGCACCATCGAAGCCATCGGCGAGCGCCAAGGCGCGTTGCCGGCGCTGCCTGTCGCCGACACGCTGAAGCGGGAATCGGCCGCCGGCATGATCGACGAGACGGTGTCGAGAGCCGGCCTTCATGCCGCGCAGACGCCGCAGGGCTTTCCGTTCTGGCCGCTGCTCGCGGCGCATGAGAAGGCGCATCATCTGGGCAAGACGGAATTCACCGACGACGCGGCGATCGCTGAATGGGCACAGATACCGGTCAAGATCGTTCCCGGATCGCCGGACAACGTCAAACTCACCTGGGCAAGGGACATCGCATTGGCCGACCAGCGGCTTTCGAGCGCGCAGCAGCGCTTCCCGGATATTCGCACCGGCAACGGCTATGACGTGCACGCGTTCGAGCCCGGCGACCATGTAACGCTCTGCGGCGTCGCTATTCCATATGATCGCAAACTCTCCGGCCATTCGGACGCCGATGTCGCGCTTCACGCGCTGACGGACGCGCTGCTCGCCACCTGCGGCGCCGGCGATATCGGCACGCATTTCCCGCCATCAGACCCGCAATGGAAGGGTGCTGCCTCGAAGATCTTCGTCGAGCACGCGGCGAAGCTGGTGCGCGAGCGCGGCGGCCGTATCGCCAATGCCGACATCACGCTGATCTGCGAGGCGCCGCGCGTCGGGCCGCATCGCGCGGCAATGACGCAAGCGCTCGCAGCCATGCTCGGCATCGCGCCCGAGCGCATTTCGATCAAGGCGACAACCAACGAGAAGCTCGGCTTTGTCGGGCGCGGCGAAGGTATCGCCGCGATCGCCACCGCCAGTGTCGTCTATCCGGGCGAGGTGCCGGCATGAGCAACGCCGAACTCGCAAATGCCCTGCTCCAGGCCTGCCAGCAGCGCGGCATCATGTTGGCGACGGCCGAAAGCTGCACCGGCGGCCTGATCATCGCGGCGCTCACCGATATCGCCGGGTCTTCCGCCGTGGTCGATCGCGGCTTCGTCACTTATTCCAACGAAGCAAAGATGGAGATGCTCGGCATCTCCGCCGCCACGCTCGACGCGCATGGAGCGGTGTCGCGCGAGACGGTGCTGGAGATGGCCGCAGGCGCGCTGGCGCATTCGCAAGCGAGCCTGTCGCTCGCCGTCACCGGCATTGCCGGCCCCAGCGGCGGCTCGGCCGACAAGCCGGTCGGTCTTGTCTGGTTCGGGATAGCGCTTGCAGGACAACCGGTTATCGCTGAGCGGCAGTTGTTCGGCCACAAGGGCCGCGAATTCATCCGGCACGAGACGGTGCGGCATGCGCTGCAACTCGGCTTGCGCGCGCTCGGCGAACGTTAGGCGGGCTTTGGACCGTAAATCACGTTTGCCCGTTTCTCGAAGGCTTCCGAGAACATGCGGAAGGCACGGTCGAACATCGTGCCCATCACGGCGCCGAGTATGCGGCTCTTGAATTCGTAGTCGATGAAGAAATGCACCTCGCAGCCGCTGGCCGCGGGATCGAAGCGCCAGATATTGCTGAGATATTTGAACGGGCCGTCTATGTATTTGACGTCGATCGCTTTCTCGTCGGGCTTCAGCAGCACCTGGGTCGTAAAGGTCTCGCGGATCGCCTTGTAGCCGATGCTCATGTCGGCAACCAGGATGGTGCGGCCGTCACGCTCCTTGCGCGAGCGCACGGTGAGGGATTCGCAGAGCGGCAGGAATTGCGGGTAAGCCTCGATGTCCGCCACCAGCGCGAACATCTCGTCGGGCGTATGCGCGACGCGGCGTGTCGCCTCGAATTTCGGCATTGAAGGTCAGCTGGCCTTCGCGAGCTGCGCCTCGCGCGCCGCGCGGAGCCTGGCGAAATCCTCGCCGGCATGGTGCGAGGAGCGGGTCAGCGGGCTCGACGCCATGAGGAGAAAACCCTTCGTCTTGCCGATCGTCTCATAGGACTTGAACTCGTCCGGCGGGATAAAGCGGATCACCGGATGGTGCTTCTTGGAAGGCTGCAGATACTGGCCGATGGTCATGAAGTCGACATTGGCCGAACGCAGATCGTCCATCAACTGCAGCACCTCGTTCCGCGCCTCGCCGAGGCCGACCATGATGCCGGATTTGGTGAAGATCGAGGGGTCGAGTTCCTTGACCCGCTGCAAAAGCCGGATCGAATGGAAATAACGCGCGCCGGGGCGAACCGTCAGGTAATTCGACGGCACGGTTTCGAGATTGTGGTTGAAGACATCGGGCTTGGCCGCAACGACGATCTCCAGCGCGCCGTCCTTGCGCAAGAAGTCGGGCGTCAGGATCTCGATCGTCGTCGAAGGCGTTGCCTTGCGGATGGCGCGGATGACTTCGGCGAAATGCTGCGCGCCGCCGTCGTCAAGATCGTCGCGGTCGACGGAGGTGATGACGACATGGCTCAATCCCATCTGCTTGACGGCGTGCGCCACGCGCGCCGGCTCATCCGGATCGAGCGCGGTCGGGATGCCAGTCGCGACATTGCAGAAGGCGCAGGCGCGCGTGCAGATCTCGCCCATGATCATGAAGGTGGCGTGCTTCTTGTCCCAGCATTCGCCGATATTCGGGCAACCGGCCTCCTCGCACACCGTCACCAGCTTGTGCGACTTCACGATCTCGCGCGTTTCGGCATAGCCCTTGGAAACCGGCGCCTTGACGCGGATCCAGTCGGGCTTGCGCAGCACCTCCTGGTCGGGCCGGTGCGCCTTCTCGGGATGCCGCGGGCGCGGCCGGTTGGCGATCGTGTCTACGACTGTGACCATCTCAAACCCTTCGCGGCCGCGATTTCGCCAGCCGCCTGTCTTGCGTCATCTAGGACTTTTCGAGACAAAGAAAAAGGCCGCGGCAGCGCATGCCGCCACGGCCATTTTCGCATAACGTTGGCTTCGGTCAGCGACGCACGAGCCGTCCGACGAAGATCAGCAGGCAGGCGCCGATGAAGCCGGTGATCAGATAGGCGACCCAGCCGACGCCGAACGACTGGATGTTGAGAGCCTGCAGGATCGCGTTCAGCACTATCGCGCCGACGATCCCCATGATGATGTTCATGAAGATACCGGTGTTGCTCTTCATGACCATCTCGGCCAGCCAGCCCGCCAGGCCGCCGACGATGATGGCTGCGATCCAGCCGACGCCATTCATATGCATGTGCCAATTCCTCCTCGATCAGGTGAAAATGCATCCGGATACGAACCGCCTTGCCGTCAGCTTTCTCCGGCTGCCGCGTGTGAGTCTCACCCGACCACGTTAGCACGGATTGGCCATCGATCACCGATTGATGACTTATCACCGATTGGTGGCTCATCAGGCGTTCAAAACGCGGCCATAGGCGTCGAGCACGCTCTCCTTCATCATCTCCGACAGTGTCGGATGCGGGAAGATCGTATGCATCAGCTCTTCCTCGGTCGTCTCTAGGTTCATCGCCACGACAAAACCTTGGATGAGCTCGGTCACCTCGGCGCCGACCATGTGCGCGCCGAGCAACTGGCCGGTCTTCTTGTCGAAGATGGTTTTGACGAAGCCCTGGTCCTCGCCGAGCGCGATGGCCTTGCCGTTGGCGCTGAACGGGAAGCGGCCGACGCGGATGTCCTTGCCGTCCGCCTTGGCCTTCGCTTCGGTCAGGCCGACGGAAGCGACCTGCGGGCTGCAATAGGTGCAGCCGGGGATCTTCAGCTTGTCGATGGGGTGGACGCCCGGGAAATTGGCTATCTTCTCGACGCAGACGACGCCTTCATGCTCAGCCTTGTGGGCGAGCATGGGCGGGCCGGCGACGTCGCCGATCGCGTAGATGCCGGGCACATTGGTCTTGCCGTAGCCGTCGACGGCCACGCAGCCGCGGTCCGTCTTCACGCCAAGTGCTTCCAGGCCGAGATTCTCGATATTGCCCTGCACGCCGACGGCCGAGATCATGCGGTCGGCGGTGATCTTCTCGACCTTGCCGTCCTTCATCTCGACATACGCGGTGACCGAATTGGCGCCCTTTTCGACCTTGGTCACCTTGGCTTCGAGGAGGATCTTCATGCCCTGCTTCTCGAACTGTTTCTGCGCGAATTTCGAGACTTCGGCGTCCTCGACCGGCATCACCGCCGGCAGCAGCTCGACCACCGTCACATCGGCGCCCATGGTGCGGTAGAAGGAGGCGAATTCGATGCCGATGGCGCCCGAGCCCATCACCAGCAGCGATTTCGGCATTTCCTTTGGCACCATGGCCTCGAAATAGGTCCAGATCAGCTTGCCGTCCGGCTCGATGCCGGGCAGCGCGCGCGGCCTGGCACCCGTCGCCAGGATGATGTGCTTGGCCGTGTAGGTGCCCTCGCCCTTGACGCCTTTCGGCACCGGCGGCTGCGGCTCCATCGCCTTCTTCGCCGTCTTCGAAACGACGACCTCGCCCGGTTTGTCACCGGCTGGGGCTTTGGAAAGCTTCGCCTCGCCCCAGATGACGTCGACCTTGTTCTTTTTCATCAGGAAGCCGACGCCGGTGTTCAGCCTGAGCGAGACTTTTCGCGAGCGGTCGACCACGGCAGCGGTGTCGGGGATAATTTTACCGCCTTCAAGCTTCAGCCCGTAATCCTTCAGATGATCCGAATAATGCATGATCTCGGCCGAGCGCAGCAGCGCCTTGGTCGGAATGCAGCCCCAATTCAGGCAGATGCCGCCAAGATGCTCGCGCTCGACGATCGCCGTCTTGAAGCCGAGCTGGGCGGAACGCACCGCCGTGACATAGCCGCCCGGGCCTGAGCCGATGATGATGACGTCGTAGGATTCAGCCACGGGTTTTCTCCCTGATCTTTCTGAGGGTTAGAGCGAGAGCATGACGCGCACGAGCGGCGCCAGAGCCTTGCCGATGTTTCGCGTGTTCTCGGCATCGAGATGGACGCCGTCGAGCGGCGTGGTGGTTGCGACCGTGCCGGCGTCGAAGAAGCCGCAGCCGGCCTCGTCGGCCAGCGCCGAATATTGGGCCGCAAGTCGCCTGGAGGCGTCGTCACCGCCGGCGAACATTTCCTTGAATTCGGCATTGTCGGTGCGCGTCACGACAGGCGGCGCGACAATGAGGATCTGCGGCGCCGGCCATTCGAACGGATAGTCATGGCCGCGCACGATATCGATCAGCCGCTGCACGCCTTGCTTGGCTGCGACCGGATTGCCGTGAATCCAAGGCTTCATGTCGTTGGAGCCGAGCATGACGATAACGAGATCGAGCGGCGCATGGCTGGTCAGGATCGTCGGCAGAATGCGGGCGCCATTGCGATCGGCGCCGGCCAGATGGTCGTCGAAGGCGGTGGTGCGGCCGTTGAGGCCTTCGGCGATGACTTCGACATCGTTGCCGAGTTCAGCCCCAAGCACACTCGGCCAGCGGTCCTCGAGCGCATGGCGGCCGAGATTGGCGGCGTCATAGCCCCAGGTCAGCGAGTCGCCATAACAGAGAATTGTCTTCATGCGATTGCCCCACCTTGCCGAAAGCTGGCTGCGAGCGCCTGCCGCCGGCGTGCGAAGAGCTCGCCGTCGGGATTGAAAATAATCAGGGTGAAAAGGCTGGTGAAGAATTTCCGCACCGCCTTTTCCCTTCTTACACCAGCATGCCCATCGGGTTTTCGATCAAGCGCTTGAAGGCGCCGAGCAGCTCGGCGCCGAGCGCGCCGTCGACGGCGCGGTGATCGGTCGACAAGGTCACCGACATCACGGTGGCTATTCTGATCTCGCCCTTCTTGACCACCGCCCGTTCCTCGCCGGCGCCGACCGCCAGGATCGTCGCATGCGGCGGGTTGATGACGGCGGCAAAGTCCTTGACGCCGAACATGCCGAGATTGGACACCGCCGTCGTGCCGCCCTGATATTCTTCCGGCTTCAGCTTGCGGCTCCTGGCGCGGCTTGCCAGGTCCTTCATCTCGTTGGAGATGACCGACAGCGTCTTTTCGTCTGCATGCCGGATGATCGGCGTGATCAGCCCGCCGGGGATCGAGACGGCAACGCCGACATCGGCGTGCTTGTGCTTGACCATGGCGTTCTCGGTCCAGGAGGCGTTGGCATCCGGCACCGCCATCAGCGCCATCGCCATGGCCTTGATGACCATGTCGTTGACCGAGAGCTTGTAGGCCGGAACCTCGCCCTTCTCGGTCTTCTTCATCGGGGCTGCGGCATTGAGCTGCGTGCGCAGCGCAAGCAGCGCGTCGAGCTCGCAGTCCAGCGTCAAATAGAAATGCGGGATGGTGGACTTCGCCTCGACCAGGCGACGCGCGATGGTCTTGCGCATATTGTCGTGCGGCACGAGCTCGTAGGAGCCTTCGGCGAACAGCTTCAGCACCTGGTCGTCCGACATCGGTTTGGGCGCCGCGGCCGGAGTGCCGGCGGGCGCCTTCGAAGCCGGAGCGCCGCCGGAAGCGATCGCCGCCTCGACATCGACCTTCACAACGCGGCCATGCGGGCCGGAACCGGTCAGCGCCGTCACGTCGACGCCGGCGTCCTTGGCGATGCGGCGGGCCAGCGGCGATGCAAAGACCCGATCGCCGGCGGCGTGGCCGTTGGGGACGGGAGCAGGCTCGGCCTTCGCCGGCGGGGGCGCCGCTGCGGCTGCTGCCGGCTTGGCAGCTTCCTTGGGCGGCTCGGCCTTCGGGGCATCCGCTTTCGGCGCTTCGGCCTTGGGCGCGGCGCCGCCGCCGCTCTTGGCAGCGGCCGCGGCATCCTCGCCTTCACCGGCCAGGATGGCGATCAGCGCGTTGACCTTGACGCCTTCGGTGCCGGCCGGAACCACCAGCTTGGCGACTGTGCCTTCATCGACGGCTTCGACCTCCATCGTCGCCTTGTCGGTCTCGATCTCGGCGATCACGTCACCCGGCGAAACCTTATCGCCTTCCTTGACCAACCATTTTGACAAATTGCCCTCTTCCATGGTCGGGGAGAGCGCCGGCATGGTGATGTTGATTGGCATGATGTCCTCCCGACCGGCTCAGCGATAGGTAACGGCTTTGACGGCCTCGACGACTTCGCCGACGTTGGGCAGCGCCAGCTTCTCGAGGTTCGCCGCGTAAGGCATGGGCACGTCCTTGCCGGCAATGGTAATGACCGGCGCATCGAGGAAATCGAAGGCGCGCTGCGAGACCTGGTTGGCGATGTGGTCGCCGACCGAGTTCTGCGGAAAACCTTCTTCCACCACCACGAGACGGTTGGTCTTCTTCACCGAAGCGATGATCGTGTCGAAGTCGAGCGGCCGGATGGTTCTGAGATCGATGATCTCGGCGTCGATGCCCATGCCGCGCAACTCGGCTTCCGCCTTGAGAGCATAGGTCATGCCGATGCCGAAGGAGACCAGGGTGACGTCCTTGCCCTGCTTGTGGACACGCGCCTTGCCGATCGGCAGCACGAAGTCGTCGAACTTCGGCACGTCGAAGGAATGGCCGTAGAGGATCTCGTTCTCCAGAAAGATGACCGGGTTCGGATCGCGGATCGCGGCTTTGAGGAGGCCCTTGGCGTCGGCAGCCGTATAGGGCATCACCACCTTCAGGCCGGGAATATGGCTGTACCAGGCGGCATAGCACTGCGAATGCTGGGCGGCGACGCGGGCCGCCGCACCGTTGGGGCCGCGGAAGACGATCGGCGCGCCCATCTGGCCGCCGGACATATAGAGCGTCTTGGCGGCCGAGTTGATGATCTGGTCGATCGCCTGCATGGCGAAGTTGAAGGTCATGAACTCGACGATCGGCTTCAGCCCCGCCATTGCGGCGCCGACGCCGACGCCGGCAAAGCCATGCTCGGTGATCGGCGTGTCGACGACGCGCCTCGGCCCGAATTCCTGCAGCAGGCCCTGCGTGATCTTGTAGGCGCCTTGGTACTCGGCGACCTCCTCGCCCATGACGAAGACATCGCCGTCGCGGCGCATCTCCTCGGCCATGGCGTCACGGAGCGCTTCGCGCACCGTGGTGGAAACCATCTCGGTGCCGGCTGGAATATCCGGATCGGCGGCGATCTCCGCCTTCGGCGCGGCGGCGACAGCGGCGGACGCCTCGCTTTTGGCCGAAGCTTGCGCCGGGGCCGGCGCGGCTTTTTCAGCCTTGGCGGGCTCTTCTTCGCCGATGCCTTCGCCGGCCTTGTCGACGTCCTCGCCGTCGACGGCAAGCACGGCGATGACCGCGTTGACCTTGACGCCTTCGCTGCCGGCGGGAACCACGATCTTGGCCAGCGTGCCTTCGTCGACAGCTTCGACCTCCATCGTCGCCTTGTCGGTCTCGATCTCGGCGATCACGTCACCGGCGACGACCTTGTCGCCTTCGTTCTTCAGCCATTTGGAAAGATTGCCCTCTTCCATCGTCGGCGACAGCGCGGGCATGAGAATTTCGATCGGCATGTCCTTGCCCTCTCCTTAGAGTACGATGTCGGTCCAGAGCTCGGACGGATCCGGCTCGGCGTCGTTCTGGGCGAATTCGGCGGCGTCGGCGACGATGTCGCGGACTTCCTTGTCGATGGCCTTGAGCTCGTCCTCGCTTGCCCACTTCTTGTCGAGCAGCCGCACCCGGACCTGCTCGATCGGGTCATGCTCGGAGCGCATCTTCTGCACTTCCTCCTTGGAGCGGTATTTTGCCGGGTCGGACATCGAATGGCCTCGATAGCGGTAGGTCTGCATCTCGAGGATGAGCGGACCGTTGCCGGCACGGCACCATTCGGTCGCGAGATCGGCCGCCGACTTCACGGCGCGGACGTCCATGCCGTCGACCTGGATGCCGGGAATCTTGAAGGAAGCGCCGCGATGCGAGAAGTCGGTCTCGGCCGACGAACGCGACACGGACGTGCCCATGGCGTAGCGGTTGTTCTCGATAATGTAGATCACCGGCAGCTTCCACAGCGAGGCCATGTTGAAGCTTTCATAGACCTGGCCCTGGTTGGCGGCGCCATCGCCGAAATAGGTCAGCGAGACATTCTTGTTGTCGCGGTAGCGGTTGGCGAAGGCGAGACCGGTGCCGAGCGACACCTGCGCGCCGACAATGCCGTGGCCGCCATAGAAATGCTTCTCCTTGGAGAACATGTGCATCGAGCCGCCCTTGCCCTTCGACAGGCCACCACGGCGACCGGTGAGCTCGGCCATGACGCCGCGCGGCGACAGTTCCATCGCCAGCATGTGGCCATGGTCGCGATAGGCGGTGATCATCTGGTCGCCTTCGACCAGCGCCATCTTCATGCCGGTGACGACGGCCTCCTGGCCGATATAGAGGTGGCAGAAGCCGCCAATGAAGCCCATGCCGTAGAGCTGGCCCGCCTTCTCCTCGAAGCGGCGGATCAAAAGCATGTGACGGTAGGCGGAAAGCTCTTCTTCCTTGGTGAAATCCGCCGGTTTGGGCGCTGACAGATTGGGCTGTTTGTCGGATCTGGATTTTGCGGGCGCTTTTTTGGCGGCGGTGGCCATGCGTCACTCCCTGTTGGCGTCTCTTCGCGGACATTCAGGGAGATCGATCGTCTCCCCACCGATTGCGGAAAGCTAACATGCAAGGATGCATTGCGCCATGCTGAAAAACGCATGGCTGGCATGCATCTAAGCGGTTAGAATCATTGAAAATAAAGGCGATTAACCGAAATTCGGTTATTTCGTCGAGGTAGGCAGCATAATGGTGATTTCGTCCGGATGGGACAGATTGAGCGCCTTTCGGGCCTGCTCGTCAAGCATATCCTTCTCCAGCGTACCCTCATGCATCAGCTGGACACGACGCTCGAAGTCGATCCGGCGCGCCTTCACGGCGTCAAGCTGGGCCTGCAATTCAACCGCACGGGCCTGCAGCCGATATTTGGAATAGATGCCGAATTCGCCGTGATAGGCGTGGAAGCCGAAATAGGCCAGGAAGAGCACGCAAAGCGAGGGGATGATCAGCCTGCCGGTGTTTCTCTGCTTGTGCTGACGTGTCCACATGACCCGAACCCTCGCGGCCGCGAACGCAAGCGGCCATGAATCGTATTTCGCCCGATTGTGCTTAATGGACGGTTACGGACGACCCTTATCGAGGATCGCCGGAACGAAAAAGGGCGGGAATGACCCGCCCTTTCCAGACTGTCCGAACAGGCTGGATCAGCCCTTGACCACCGACTTGCCTGCGTAGCGCGCTTGCTTGCCGAGCTCTTCCTCGATGCGGATGAGCTGGTTGTATTTGGCCATGCGGTCCGAACGCGACAGGGAGCCGGTCTTGATCTGCCCGCAATTGGTGGCGACGGCGAGGTCGGCGATGGTCGAATCCTCGGTCTCGCCCGAGCGATGCGACATGACGGCGGTGTAGCCGGCCTTGTGCGCGGTCTCGACGGCGTCAAGCGTCTCGGTCAGCGAGCCGATCTGGTTGACCTTGACCAGGATCGAATTGGCGACGCCCATGCGGATACCGTCGCGCAGCCGCGCCGTGTTGGTGACGAAGAGGTCGTCGCCGACGAGCTGGGTCTTCTTGCCGATCAGATCGGTCAGGATCTTCCAGCCTTCCCAATCGTCCTCGGCAAGGCCGTCCTCGATGGTGATGATCGGATAATCGGCAGCGAGCTTGGCAAGGTACTTGGCCTGCGCCTTCGGATCGCGGGTCTTCTTCTCGCCCTCATAGACGTAATTGCCGTCCTTGAAGAACTCGGTCGCCGCGCAATCGAGGCCGAGCGCGACATCCTCGCCCGGCTTGAAGCCTGCCTTCTCGATCGATTCCATGATGAAATCGAGCGCCGAAGGCGCGCTCTTCAGGTTGGGAGCGAAGCCGCCCTCGTCGCCGACATTGGTGTTGTGGCCGGCATCCTTGAGCTTCTTGCGCAGCGTGTGGAAAATCTCCGAGCCCCAGCGCACGCCGTCGCGCAGCGTCGGCGCGCCGATCGGCAGGATCATGAATTCCTGGAAATCGATCGGGTTGTCGGCGTGCGCGCCGCCGTTGATGATGTTCATCATCGGCACCGGCAGGATGTGCGCCTTGGTGCCGCCGACATAGCGGTAGAGCGGCAGGCCGGCGGCCTCCGCCGCGGCCTTGGCGACCGCCAGCGATACGCCCAGGATGGCGTTGGCGCCGAGGCGGCTCTTGTTCGGCGTGCCGTCGAGCTCGATCATCGTCTGGTCGATATGGATCTGGTTCTCGGCCTCCATGCCGCCGATCGCCTCGAACAGCTCGCCGTTCACCGCTTCGACGGCGCGCTGCACGCCCTTGCCGAGATAGCGCGGCCCGCCGTCCCGGACTTCGACCGCCTCATGCGCGCCGGTCGATGCACCCGACGGCACAGCGGCGCGGCCCATGGAGCCGTCCTCCAGCACCACGTCGACCTCGACGGTCGGATTGCCACGGCTGTCCAGGATTTCACGCCCGACAATGTCGATGATGGCGGTCATTTGCGATGTCCCCGATTGATCGATTGAAGCGTCGCGCCCCTCTTAGCCAAAGCAGAGCAAAAGGCAATCGGCGGGCCCCGCATTTATTGCCGCGGGCGTGATTCACGAAGCGCAATTTTCTGTCATCATAAGTCATGCGCGCTGTGTGACCATCTCATCTATGGTCGCGTTCGCGCGGGGCGAAACAGGAGGAGTTTCGCCATGTCCCAGTTGAGCGGTATCGTGAGTTTGTTCCTGATCGCGGCAGCGTTCCTGACGTCATGCGACGATCAGAAACCCCAGCAGAGCTCGGTGGAGCTATCGACTCGCAACGCGGCGGAGTAGCTAAACGTCAAAGGCTCCCGGCTTTGTGTCGGGGGCCTTTCGATTCTCAGCTTGCCGATCTGCGATCAATGCCAATAGGGCTTCACATGGTAATACTGGAATGAAGCATCGCGGGCGGCTTCGCCGTCGGCGCCGGTCAGCTCGTCGATCGAATAGGCGGGCGCCGCCTGAAGCTGTTCCTTGGTGAACGGCACGACGTAGCCGCCTCTGTCCTCGTCATAGTCGAGCGTCGCCCACGGAACGGCGTGGTATTTCTCGCCCATGCCGAGAAAGCCGCCGAAGCCGATCACGGCGAACATGATGCCATTCGACATCTTGTCGAGCATCACGTCCTCGATGCTGCCGATGCTCTTACCTTCGGTGTTATAGACCGACGTGCCGATGACGCGCGAGGCGGCAATGGCTTCGGTATGCCCGGACGGAGTGGTCATGATGGTGCTCCTCTCGTTGAATGCCTGCACCGACAATGAGAGGAGCGCGCTAAGGTTCCCGACGATTTGCTCGGCTGTCGGTGAGGCAGCCCCTGCTCACCACAAGCCGACGCAGGATCGAGGTCCGCCGCTGGAATCAGTGGCCCTTGGCGATCCGATCAAAGGCCATCAGCTTTTCCAGCAACGCCGGCATATCCTTGAGAGGCACCATGTTGGGGCCATCCGAAGACGTCGAATTGTCCGGATCCTGATGGGTTTCTATGAAGACGCCGGCGACACCGACGGCAACGGCCGCGCGCGCGAGCGTCGCGACAAAGCGCCGTTCGCCGCCAGAGGAACCGCCCTGCCCGCCCGGCTGCTGCACGGAATGGGTGGCATCGAAGATCACCGGGGCCCCGATCTCGGCCATGACCGGCAGAGCGCGCATGTCCGAGACCAGCGTGTTGTAGCCGAACGAGACGCCGCGCTCGGTGGTGAGCACATTCGGGTTGCCGGAGCCGGTGATCTTGGCGACGACGTTCTTCATGTCCCAGGGCGCGAGGAACTGCCCCTTCTTCACGTTGATGACCTTGCCGGTCCTGGCGGCGGCGACCAGCATGTCAGTCTGGCGCGACAGGAAGGCGGGGATCTGCAGGACATCGACATGGGGTGTTACGATCGCGCATTGCTCCTCATTGTGGACGTCAGTCAGCACAGGAAGGCCAAACTCCTTGCGCAGATCGTCGAAGATCGGCATCGCCGCATCGAGTCCCGCGCCGCGGGTCGCCGACAGCGAGGTGCGGTTGGCCTTGTCGTAGCTGGTCTTGTAGACGAGGCCGATTCCCAGACGTTCCGTCAGTTCCTTCAGCGCGCCGGCCATGTCGAAAGCGTGCTGGCGCGATTCAAGCTGGCACGGGCCGGCGATTAGCGACAGCGGCGCATTGTTGGCGAAGACGACCTTGCCGACGGTTACCGATGAATTGGGCGCCAAGGGCTTGCTCATGGGATCTCCCGGAAAATGAAGGCGGCGCCCTGTCCGGGCGCCGGCGCAACGACGATGTCAGTGCCGCTCATGTCGTGATCGATGGCCCCGGCCGCAAGCGCGTGCGCCACTGTAGCTTTGTCGCGGATCGAGAAAACAACCGCCTCAAACCGTAAATGCGGTGAGGCTTCGGCCGCTAGACCGAAGCGCTGCGCGTAGCTTTCGGGCGTGACGATGCTCAGGACCGCATTTGGCAGCCGCACCCCGTTACCGTCCGCCTTCGCGCCTGCGGCGATCGCGATCAGTCCGATCTGCGAGGGCGGCGCATCGCTCACGGCGATCACCTCGACGATGCCGGTCACGCCATTGGCATGGGCCTGCAGCGCCGTGCGATCGATCTTCGGCGGGTTCACGCGCTCGCAGGCGAAGAGGAAGGCGTCCGTCGCTCCCTTGCCGACCGCAAAGGCCAGCTTGAAGGATGCCGTGTCGCTCTTTCCGTTCGCATCTGTGAACGCGCGCGAGAAACGCAGCGTATCGCCGGCTGACAGACCGGCTTCGACAAAACGCAAATGGTCGGCATCGGCATTGCCGGTTCCAAGCACGACGGCGGAAAAACCTTCCTCGCTCAGCCGCTCGCGATAAAGGCGGTCGCGCGTAATGAAAACATTGCCGGCCGCAATCGCTTGTCTTGCCGCCTGTTCATTTCCCACCGCCAGCGGCTCGAGATAGGTGCCGTCGGCGAAAAAGACGCAGGCATTCTCAGTGCCGAACGGGTGGATGCCTGTGGGGGCGACGACAAAGCCGAGCGAGGTCAGACGCGACCGGACGGCATCGAGGCTCGGTGTCGGCAGCACGAGATGGTCAAGCGGATGGGCGGAGCTTTCGATCATGCCGGCGCGGTGTGCCCCATTCCGGCCGGCTGTTCAAGTGCACCGAACGGTCGGCCGCGGCTTTGCCGCTCAGGCAGCGGCCACTACATCCGCAGAATAGCGCAGTTCGCGCAGCGGCTTCACTTTGCTGGTCGTATCCGCATAAATCGGATGCGCCTTGTAAGCGGCAAGCGCCGCCTCGTCCTCGAACTCGGCATAGACGACGACATCGATCGCATTGGAGAACTGATCGACCTTGGTATTGAGCGTCACCTCGAAATGCTTCGAGTGCGGAATCTTGCCGAGCGCCAGCAGGCCCGAGCGCACAGCCTCGACATCTTCCTTGCGCCGCACGCTGAAGAAAACGATGTGCCGGATCAAGCCAGCCTCCCTGGTCTTCGCTTCAGCGGCGTTTTTGTGGGAGCAATGCCCAGGCGTCAACCGGCAACGATGTCGCGCCCGCGATGCGAAACCGGCGAGACCTTACCCGGTAACATAGCGCACGATGCGCGAGACTTCCCGCACGGTCACATCGAGGTAGTAGCCGCGATTGTAGAGTCCGTCCCAGAACAGGAAGAAGGTGATGGAGGCGATGACGATCACATAACGCATGGCTAAAACTATCCCATGCGGACGGCCTGAACCAGAGGGGGGAGCGACGGCAGTCGTTCCAGTTAACCGCTTTTTGCCTGGCGCTTTCGGCCAACGGCGCCTGCGCAAGAGGGCCTAGCCGCAGAGTGCGAAGCCACCCTCTTGAGGCGACGGAATGAAACCGCGATCGGCCATCAAGCATCTCCGCTGCCCGCAGGCGGCGGCCTGGGAATCAGCTTTTGTCGTCGTCGCCTTGCGTGATCAGGCGCGCGCTGCGCTGGCCCGTAAAGTATATCCATAGCCAGCTAAGCGAGACCGCCAGGCGGTTGCGGAAATCGATCAGGAAATAGATGTGCGCTATGCCCCAGAGCCACCAGGCGAGCCAGCCGGTGAGCTTGATCCAGCCGAAATCGATTGCCGCGGCGCGCTTGCCGATCGTCGCCAGATCGCCGTCATGACGGTATTGGAAAGGACGCATCGCCGTGTCGCCTGCGAGCCGCGCCTTGATCGTCGCGGCAACATGCTTGCCCTCCTGCTTGGCGGAGGGCGCCACACCCGGCACCGGCTTCCCATCCGGCCGCAGCACATGCGCGGTGTCGCCGATGACGAAAATGTCGGGACTGCCCGGCACGGTGAGGTCGGGTTCGACGACTACCCTGCCCGCCCGGTCGGCCGGCGCTCCCAGCCATTCGGCCGCCGGCGAAGCGGCAACGCCAGCCGCCCAGATGATCGTCCTTGCCGGCAAGCGCGTGTCGCCGAAGACGACACCTTCGGCATCGAGGTGCGTGACCGGACGCCCGAGCTCGACGGTGACGCCCAGCCGTTCCAGCGCCTTGCGGGCATAGTCGGAAAGCTGCGGCGCGAAATTGGCCAGGATCCGGTCGCCGGCTTCGATCAGCACGACGCGCGCCTGGCTTGGGTCGATGTTGCGGAACTCGCCGCGCAACGTGTCATGCGCGAGCTCGACAATGGTACCGGCGAGCTCGACACCGGTCGGCCCGCCGCCGACGATGGCCAGAGTCAGCAGCGCCTGGCGCTTGGCCGGATCGGTTTCGCGCTCGGCCTGCTCGAAAGCGAGCAGGATACGGCGCCGGATCGTCGTGGCATCCTCAAGCGTCTTCAGACCCGGCGCGAACGGCTCCCATTCGTCATGGCCGAAATAGGCGTGGCGGGCGCCGGTGGCGAACACCAGCGTGTCATAGGGGATCGAACTGCCGTCCTCGAGCAGCACGCGCTTGCCGGCGCGGTCGACGCCGGTGACATTGCCGAGAAGCGTTGTCACGTCCTTGCGCCTGCGCAGAAGATGGCGGATCGGCCAGGCGACTTCCGAGGTCGCCAGCGACGTCGTCGCCACCTGGTAAAGCAGCGGTTGGAAGAGATGGTGGTTGCGCTTGTCGATCATGGTGATGCGCACGGGAGCTCCCGACAGCGCGCGCGTGAGTTCAAGGCCGCCGAAGCCGGCGCCGACGACAACGACTTGATGCTCGGTTTCGCTCATTTCATTCCACCTCGCCAAAGTGCAATCCTACCGATGATGTAAGTATTTTTGTGCACTGCAACAATATTGCGCATGGCAACGGTCATGCCCGGGAGTCGTCGTGCGGCGTCGTGAATGCACATGCGGTCGCACAGGTGCGAGTATAGCGTGAAACAAAACGACAGGAGCCAAGCATGGCTGACAAACACGACGACGAAGGCCCGGCCCAATACGCCTCACCGCCCTGTTTCATGCACGAACTCGACCCGGAATACCGGGAACCGCTCTCCGACTGGACGGATGTTCGGAGATGGCGCAAGGCCGAGCGTGAGCGACTCATCACCGGGCGCCTCGCCGTTTCAGCCGATGCGCGCGCCGCGATGTCGGCACGCATCGCGGAAGGCCTCAACGCGCTGATCGGCGACATAGCCGGCCGGATGGTAAGCCTCTACTGGCCATTTCGCGGCGAGCCGGATCTGCGTGGCTGGATGGCCTCGATCAACGAGCGCGGTGGGCGCACCGCGCTGCCCGTCGTCATCGAGAAGGGGCAGCCGCTGGTGTTTCGCGCCTACAAACAGGGCGACCGGCTGGAAAAGGGCGTGTGGAACATTCCGATCCCGGCCGAGGGCGACCCGGTGCTGCCCGACATCGTGATCTCGCCGATCGTCGGCATCGACCTAGGCAACTATCGGCTGGGTTATGGCGGCGGCTTTTACGATCGCACGCTTGCCGCAATGCCGTTCAGGCCACTGGTGATCGGCGTCGGCTACGAATTGCAGCGCATCCCGACCATCTACCCGCAGCCGCACGATATCCCAATGACTACTGTGGTGACCGAAGCCGCAGCGGTTTAAGCCATCTCAGGCCGCAGCCCGACCGCCGTGCGATCGACGATCTCGCGCAGCGCGAAGGACGAGTTGATCTTGGTGACGTGCGGCATGGCTGACAGCCATTCCTTGTGGATGCGCTCATAGTCGACGAGATCCTTCGCCGCGATGCGCAGGATGTAGTCGTATTCGCCCGACATCAGATGGCAGGAGAGCACGTTCGGGCAGCGCTTGATCGCCGCCTCGAAATCCGACAGCGTCTTTTCGAATTGCCCCGACAGCGATATGTGCACGATCGCCGTCATCTGGTGGCCGAGCGCGGAATTGGACAGCCGCGCGTGATACCCGCGGATGGTTCCGGACTTCTCCAGATTGTCGAGCCGGCGCGAACAGGCCGATTGGGAAAGGCCTACCTTCTCCGCGAGCGCCGCATTGGGGATCCGGCCATCCTTCTGCAAAGTCTCCAGAATGGCGATATCAATCCTGTCGAGCCGCATTTTTCGTGGTTCCTGCGAATTTTAAGTCATTTTGCGCAACGATTATCGAAGAGCGACCGTTGCCGCAAGTGCATTCGCAAACACATACGGAGCGATTCGTGGTTGACTGCGGTTAATGCGTGTCCACCCTCCGCATTTTCGACCCGGTGACATGCACGAGCGACAGTGAGAGCGCCCCCTGAAGGGCGCGGACAGGGAGAAGAAAAATGCGTGTCGGCTGCCCCAAGGAAATCAAGAACCATGAATATCGCGTCGGCCTGACGCCGGGCTCGGTCCGCGAATATGTCGCGCATGGCCATGAAGTGCTGGTCGAGACCGGTGCTGGCACCGGCATCGGCGCCGACGACAACGCCTATCGCGCCGCCGGCGCCACTATCGCCAAGACGGCCGCCGACGTGTTCGCCAAGTCCGACATGATCGTCAAGGTCAAGGAACCGCAGCCAAACGAATGGGTCCAGCTGCGCGACGGCCAAATCCTCTACACCTATCTCCATCTGGCTCCGGATCCGGAGCAGACCAAGGGTCTTCTTGGCTCGGGCGTCACCGCGATCGCCTATGAGACCGTGACCGACGACCGCGGCGGCCTGCCGCTGCTCGCGCCGATGTCGGAAGTCGCCGGCCGCCTGTCGATCCAGGCCGGCGCTACTGCGCTGCAGAAGGCCAATGGCGGCCGCGGCGTGCTGCTCGGCGGTGTGCCCGGCGTTCTGCCCGGCAAGGTCACCGTGCTCGGCGGCGGCGTCGTCGGCCTGCATGCGGCCAAGATGGCGGCCGGCCTCGGCGCCGACGTCACCATTATCGACCGTTCGATCCCGCGGCTGCGCCAGCTCGACGACATTTTTGGCGGTCGCGTCCACACACGCTACTCGACCGTCGAAGCGCTGGAGGAAGAATGCTTCTCGGCCGACGTCGTCATCGGCGCCGTGCTGATCCCGGGCGCCGCCGCGCCCAAGCTCGTCACCCGCGAAATGCTTTCCGGCATGAAGAAGGGCTCGGTGCTGGTCGACGTCGCGATCGACCAAGGCGGTTGCTTCGAGACCTCGCATGCCACGACACACGCCGATCCGACCTATGAGGTCGACGGCGTGATCCACTATTGCGTCGCAAACATGCCTGGCGCCGTGCCGGTCACTTCGGCGCACGCGCTCAACAACGCGACGCTGCACTATGGCCTGCAGCTCGCCGACAAGGGCCTCAAGGCGCTGGTCGACGACCACCATTTGCGTAACGGCCTCAATGTTCATAAGGGCAAGATCACCAACCGCGCCGTCGCTGAGGCGCTCGGCTACGAAATGGTCGAACCGAAGGCGGTCCTTGCCGCCTGATCATTCGCAACGATTTCCTTCAGTCGCCCGCCGGGTCATTCCGGCGGGCTTTTTCTTGCGCGGAAACTGCGCTTCCGTCGAAAAATCCGGTCAACAAAAAAGCGGAGCAAAAAGCCCCGCTTCCTCGACTGTCGCGATCTGCCGCCGGTCCATCCGCGGTCGACACATCGCAACCGCTGCGTTTTAGCGCAGTAGTACGACGAGAATACGACGGCCTTGCAAATGCGCTTCTTTTCGTTCTTCCGCCATTATGCGGTCTTGTGTGAAATGCTTCACATTCGCTCGACGAGAAAGCTGCCTAGAGACGGACCGTTACTGGCGGTCTGAGCTGCTTGCCGGGTCGGGCAAGTCCGGCCCGGACGGCACTGGCCCGACAGCTTCTGTCAGACCCTCCAACGGCCCGCCCGACCATCGGCGGGCTTCTTTTTTGGTCATGCCCGCTCGATGCGGCATTGATAGCAATTGTTGCGGGCCGAGCGGACATGGATGTAGGCGATGTCGTCGCGCCCAAACAGCGTCCGCGCGCGGGCGGCAATCTCGCCGGTCGGCGTGACGGCGCCGCTGCCATAAACGATGCGATCGTCCCTGCCGTAACCCCTGACGATATAGTCGCTGCTTTCGAGCATCTCCGGCAGCGCATCCCCTTCGGCTGCGCGCTCGCATTCCTCCGCATGCAGGAAGATTGGGCCGGTTTCGGCATAGGGCTGCAGTTCCGGAAACGGGCGGTAGGCAACGATCAGATAGCCGTCACCCTCGGCGACGTTCCTGAGGCAATGTCTGCAAGGCACGCCGTCGCCGTCGGAGATGCGGTGCTCCGGGGTGCGGCCGTAGGCATCGGGCCCTCCCCGCTGCAAGGCGCGCACGGCTTCGGTCGGCAAGGCTTTGAACTGGATGCTCATGGCAGATCTCCGGTGTCGATCTCCGGAAGCTATGCCTTGGCGATAGTGCCTCCCACCCGATTCCTGACTGGCGGAACCGTTTCTCACTAGTCCTGGAATTGCTCTAGTCTCGCATGACGCTGGCCGAGCGCTCGGCGAAGGTCAGCGGATGCACGACCTCTTTCTTCTGCGCCACCGGCGTGAAGCCGAGCTTCTGGTAGAGCGGCAGAGCCGCCGGATGGTCGAGGGTACAGGTCTGCACGGTGACGCGCCTTGGCCCATGCGCCCAGGCGGCCGAGATCGCGGCGCCGAGGAACCAGCGACCGATGCCTTGACCATGCGCATGCTCAATCATGCCGAAATAGGCGAGCTCCACCTCGTCAGGCAGATGCGGCTTCAGGTCGAAGAAACCGGCGGGAGCGCCGTCGAGATAGAGCACGCGGATGTCGCGGTCCTCGCGGTGCAAGCCGGCGGCAAGCTCCTCGTCGCTCAGCCTCAGCACATTGACCCAATGCCATTTGCGACCGACGCGATCCATCAGATAGCGGTAGAAATGAAGCGGGATATCTTTCGTCTTCAGCAGCGCGATCTGGCGATTGTAAGGGATCGGCGGCGAAACCGCCGGAGCCGCGTGCATCTCCAGGAATGTGACCGTGACTTTGATATCCTGCAGCGCGCCGTTTTCCATCATTCTTTCCCCGTCACCACTGGTGTGTCGCTGAGACCGCCCCACTCAGTCCAGGATCCATCGTAAAGCCGGTTGTCGGTGTGGCCGAGCGTCTCGAGCGCCAGCGTGATCGCCGCCGCCGTGATGCCCGAGCCGCAGGACGTGACAACGGGCTTCGAGAGGTCGATGCCGGCATCCTCGATGACCTTGCGCAGGCGATCCTTCGGCAGCAATTCGCCATTCTCGGCAAGCGCCGTGACCGGAACGTTGTGCGCACCCGGCATATGGCCCGAACGGACGCCCGGACGCGGCTCCGGATCGGTTCCGGCAAAGCGGCCGGCCGAGCGTGCGTCGGCGATCTGGCTCTCATGGCTGCCGACGATCCTGCGCATCTCGTCAAGGCCGACAACACGGCCGGCATCGAAATCGGCATAAAAGACGCTCGGCGCGATCTTTGTCGGCTCGGCCGTCACCGGTCGCCCCTCGGCCTTCCAGCGATCGATGCCGCCGTTCAGGATATAGACCTGGAAGACGCCCATCACACGGAACATCCACCAGGCGCGGGGCGCCGAGAACAGGCCGGGCCCGTCATAGACGACGATGGTGTCGTCAGCCGAAACGCCCATGGCGCCAACATATTGGGCGAAGTGCTGCGGCGATGCCAATGTGTGTGGCAGTTTCGAATCCGGATCGGAAACTGCGTCCTGGTCGAGGAAGCGCGCTCCGGGAATGTGGGCGGCATCGTATTCGGCGCGAGCGTCGCGCTTTTGCGCCGGCAGGTACCAGGAGGCGTCGATGATGGTGAGACCCGGCTCGCCAAGTCGCTTTTCCAGCCAATCGGCGTCGACGATGAAGGGACTGTCCTGCGCCATTTTGTTCTCCTGCCCCGCCTCGCTTTAGAGCATGATGCCGAAAAGTGTGAAGCGGTTTTCGGGCGACATCATGCTCTATCTCTTCGAGCGTCAGTTCGCCGGCATCGGTCCGAATCGGATGCGGAAGCGCCGGTTCTCGCGGCCTTTCTTCTCGATTTTGCCGATATGAATCTCGCCGACCTCGCCGGTCGACCTCACATGCGTTCCGCCGCATGGCTGGCTGTCGATCGAGCCGTCCTCGCCGACGCAGACCAGGCGGATCTTGCCGGTGCCGACCGGTGGGCGGACGTTTTTCGATTTGACCAGGCCGGGATTGGCGGCAAGTTCCTCGTCGGTGATCAGCCGGGTGAAGATCGGATGGTCGGCGCGCACCAGCTCCATCAGCCTCGCCGTCACATCCTCCTTGGTGAAGCCGGCGTCGGGAATGTCGAAGTCGACGCGGCTGTCGTCCTCTGCGACTGCTGCCCCGGTGATTGGGAAAGGGCAAACGACAGTCAGCAGGTGACAGGCGGAGTGCATGCGCATCAGGAGGTGCCGCCGCTCCCAGTCGACCAGGAGTTTCAGCTTTTCGCCGACCGCGGGCAGCGCCTGCTCCGGCGCCGGCACATGGACGATCTCGTCCTTGGTCTCGCCGGTGATGGTGGCGGCGATCGCGATGCGACCGCCATCGGCGCGCTCAAATATCCCGGTGTCGCCCGGCTGCCCACCGGACGTTGCATAAAAGACTGTCCGATCGAGAAGGATGCCGCCACGATCGTTGATCGCGACGACCTCGGCCTCCGCCGTCTTCTGATAGGCGTCGTCGCGAAACTGCGCCTCGGTTTTGTACGCCATCATGCCACCTTTTCGAACGGCACTGAAATGTCGGCTTTTTCTTCCATCCAGCCTGGCACCGGAAGGTTCTTGCCGCGCAGGAACTCCGGATTGAAGAGCTTGGCCTGGTAGCGCGTGCCGTAGTCGGCAAGGATCGTCACGATGGTGTGGCCTGGTCCGAGCTCGCGCGCCAGCCGGACGGCTCCGGCGATGTTGATGCCGGTCGAGCCGCCGACGCAGAGCCCCTCTTCCTGGATCAGGTCGAAGATGATGGGCAACGCTTCCTCGTCCGGGATCTGGTAGGAGAAATCCGGCGTGAAGTCTTCCAGATTGGCGGTGATGCGGCCCTGGCCTATACCTTCGGTGATCGAGCTGCCATCGGATTTCAGCTCACCGCTGGTGTAGAAACTGTAGAGGGCGGCACCCAGCGGGTCGGCGAGCGCGATCTTGACGTCCTTGCTCTTGCCCTTGAGCCCGAGAGCGACACCCGCAAGCGTGCCGCCGGAGCCGACGGCCGAGACGAAGCCATCGATCTTGCCGCCGGTCTGAGTCCATATCTCCTGGGCAGTCGTGCGGACATGGCCGTCGCGATTGGCGACATTGTCGAACTGGTTGGCCCAGATCGCGCCGTTCGGCTCCGAGCGCGCCAGTTGCTCGGCAAGACGGCCGGACAGTTTTATGTAATTGTTGGCGTTTTTGTAGGGCACCGCCGGCACTTCGATCAGCTCCGCGCCCAGGATCTTGATCGTGTCCTTCTTTTCCTGGCTCTGCGTATCGGGGATGACGATGACGGTGCGGTAGCCAAGCGCCTTGGCGACCAACGTCAAACCGATGCCGGTGTTGCCGGCAGTGCCTTCGACGATCAGCCCCCCGGGCTTGAGCAGGCCGCGCTGCTCGGCATCGCGGATGATGAACAGGCCGGCCCGATCCTTTACCGATTGCCCCGGATTCATGAACTCGGCCTTGCCGAGGATCTCACAGCCGGTCGCTTCCGAAGCCTTGTTGAGCCGGATTAGGGGCGTGTTGCCGATCGCTTCGATCACAGAACGGGGCATGCGGGATTCCTTTATGTGTGCGGCGAGACCCTAAAAACCGGACGCCCCGGTTTCAAGGTAAGATTTTGTCTGGTCCAGTCGCATTCTGGATGCTGCAATGCTTGCGATCATTTCAACGGCAAGCGCAAAAGCGCTCTTTTCATTCGATTTCTTCGCCGCTACAGCAAGCCCGAACATTCGCAGGACATCGCATGACACTCTACCGGGCTAATCCGAAGGACGGTGTCGCCTGGATCACGGGCGGCAGCAGCGGGCTTGGGCGCGCACTGGCCAAGGATCTCGCCAATCAAGGCTATGCCGTGGCGGTGACGTCGCTGCCGGACGATCCGATCGAGACGCTGATCGTCGAAACGGCGCAAATGTCGGGACATGTGAGATCCTTTCCCTGCGACGTGACCGACGAGCACGGCATGGCGCGCACGGCCGCCGCGATCGAGGAACAGATGGGGCCGATCGTGCTTGCCGTCTTCAACGCCGGCAACTACATCGCCACGCCCGGCGAGAATCTGGTGGTGCGCGATTTCCATCGCTCCTTTGCCGTGAACTATTTCGGCATCGTCAACGGGGTGGTGCCGGTCGTCGAGCATATGCGCGTACGCGGGCGCGGCCATGTCGTTCTGGTCGGATCGGTCACCGCCTATTCCGGCTGGCCGACGACGGCCGCCTATGGCGGCACCAAGGCCGCGATCAACATCCTGGCGGAGTCGCTGAAATACGATTTCGACAAGATGAACATCCGGGTCCAGGTCATCAATCCGGGATTCATCGACACGCCTTTGACTGAAAAGAACAAGCTGCCGATGCCGGGCCTCATGCCTGTGCATCGCGCGTCGCGCCGCATGGCTCGCGGCATCCGGAAGGGCGGCTTCGAAGTCACCTTCCCGTACCACATAAGCTTGCCGTTGAAGGTGCTCGGCCTGTTGCCGCGGCCGATCGGCCGCTTCGTCATCGGGCTCACCACCCACTGGTGGGGACGGCCATTGCATTTCGATCGCAGGCTGCCTGGCGACAAGAACCCATCCCGCGACAAGGCGGCATAAACCGGCGAAACGGCGATTGCCTGCCGGCGGGTACGGCCATAGGTTGAGAATCATTGCTTGGAGACTGTAATGGGGCGGCGGATCGTGCTGACGGTGCTTGGCCTTGCAGTCGTCCTGATAGCCGTTTTCTTCCTCGGTCCACGCGTGCCGGTCGACACCACAATCCGGTTCAATCCGTCGGCGATCGGCGACGATCCGCAGGCCTATCTGGCGCGCGAAGAGGCTGCCGTGCCCAACATCCGCGACGGCCTCGACAAGGAGATCATCTGGGCGAACCCGATGGTCCATGCCAAGACGCCCTTGGCCATCGTCTATATCCATGGCTTTTCCGCCTCGAAGGGCGAGGTCCGCCCCTTGCCGGACGACATTGCGAATGAATTGGAGGCCAACCTCTTCTACACGCGCCTGACCGGCCACGGCCAGGACGGCGGGGCCATGGCGCAAGGCAGCGTCAATGCCTGGATCAACGACTATGAGGAAGCTTTGGCCATCGGCCGTGCCATCGGTGACAAGGTGATCGTCATCGGGACCTCGACCGGCGGCTCGCTCGCAGCATGGGCTGCAACCCGGCCGGATGCATCGGACGGTGTCGCTGCTATCGCATTCATATCGCCGAATTTCGGCGTCAAGGCCTCCGGCGCCGAGGTTCTCACACTGCCCTGGGGCCGGCAGATCGCCGAGCTTGTCGGTGGCAAGGAGCGCAGTTTCCCTGCCCGCAACGCGCTGCACGAGAAATTCTGGACCACCAAATATCCCATGAGGTCGGTGCTGCCGATGGCGGCGCTCACCAATCTCGCCTATGAGGCGCCGGTCGAGAAGGCGAAAATCCCTGCCCTGTTCATCTTCTCGGATTCCGACAAGGTGGTGCGGCCCGACCGGACGCGCGAGATAGCTGGGCGCTGGGGTGCGCCGCATGAGCTGGTGCCGGTCGACGACACCGGCGATCCGGACAATCACGTCATCGCCGGCGATGTGCTGTCGCCGCAGACCACAGCCTTCCTCACCCAGCGTATCGTGGTGTGGGTGAAGGCGTTGATGCAGCAGCAATCAGGCCAGTGAAATCAGGCCAGTGAAATGGAAAACGGCCGAAGCATCGCTCCGGCCGTTCCTGTTCGCGTGGTTCTGCTAGAGCATGATGCCGAAAAGTGTGGAGCGGTTTTCGGACGACATCATGCTCTATGTCTTTGATTTAGAGCCGGATTCAGATTTCAGCTCGACTCGACCTGAAATCATCCGGCTCTAGGCTCAAGCGGCCCGGTTCGCCGGACGCTTGCCGCCGAAGCGGCGCTTGTTGTTGCCCTTGAAACGCTTGAATCCGTCGGGCTTGCTCGACCCATTCGGCTTGGCCGCAGCCGGGCGTTCGCCCTGCGGCTTCGGAGCGCGCTCGCCGTGAGGCTTGCCGCCGAAACGCTTGTTGTCGCCACCGTTGCCCGGGCGGCGGCCATCGCGACGGGCGCCGTGATGCTCGCGGTCATTGGCCGGTTCGAAATGACGCTCGGTCTTTTCCCTGGGGTCGCGCTGCGGATCCGGGCTGCCGAGATGGTCGGCGACGACCGGCAGCTTCATGCGGATGATGCGCTCGACCTGCCGCAGCTTGGCGTTTTCCGAAGGATCGCACAGCGTGATCGCAATACCGTCCCTGCCGTTGCGGCCGGTGCGGCCGATACGATGGACATAGCTCTCCGCTTCGTCGGGCAAGTCGAAATTCACGACATGGCTGATGCCGGGCACGTCGATGCCGCGCGCCGCGATATCGGTCGCGACCAGGATGCGCACCGAGCCGTCGCGGAAATCGTTGAGCGCCTTCTGGCGCGCGTTCTGCGACTTGTTGCCGTGGATGACGGCCGCCTCGAAACCGTCACGGGCAAGGTCCTTGGTGACGCGGTCGGCACCATGCTTGGTGCGCGAGAACACGATCACCGAACGCATCGTCTCGTCGGCCAGCATCTTGGACAGCACCTGGCGCTTCTGCTTGGTGCGGGCGAGCACCAAGCTCTGCACGATCTCGACCGCAGCGGTGCTTTGCGGCGAGACTTCGATACGGACGGGGTTCTTCAGCAAGCCCTTGGCAAGCTCCGCGATTTCATCGGGCATGGTGGCCGAGAACAGTGCCGTCTGGCGGTCCGGCGCAGTCGCCTTGGCGATACGCTTGACGTCGTTGATGAAGCCCATGTCGAGCATGCGGTCGCCCTCGTCGAGCACCAGCCATTTGGTGTCGGCAAGGATGAGGTCGCCCTCACGCACCAGGTCGGTCAGGCGGCCGGGCGTGGCGATCAGAATGTCGACGCCGGGCGCAACCTTCTTCACCTGGCTGAAGCGCGAGACGCCGCCCAGCACCAGCGCGGTCGAGACATGCGCGCCTTTAGCGAGGATCTTGATGGTGTCCTCGATCTGCACGGCTAGCTCTCGCGTCGGCGCCAGGATGAGCGCCCGCGTCGTCTTCGGCCGGCGCTTGGTGCCAAGGCCGATGATCTTCGAGAGAATCGGCAGCGCAAAGGCCGCCGTCTTGCCCGAGCCGGTCTGGGCGATACCGAAAATATCGCGCCCATCGAGCTGCGGCGGGATCGCCTGCATCTGGATCGGCTTCGGATCGGTGAAGCCGGCGGCATGGGTCGCCTTGAGCAGCGCGCCGGAAATCCCAAGTGCTGCGAAACCGTTCAGTTCCGCTGTGTTTTCGTTGGTCAAAATATTCTTCTTTCATGCGGCCTTGTGGCCGCAAACATCAATGGCGGCAGGGCGCAACCTGCCGTCGGATAAATTGTCATGGAACGACAAGGCGGCGGAACAATCGTCCGCGCGGCTGCGCTGTCGTGCCCGCAGACATCATGCCTCGGGGCTTTTTCGCCAGCTTGCCGATCGACCAGGGCCGATTTTGCCGGAAAGAGGGAAAACAGACGCAACCAGTCTCATTCGTCGAGAAGGCCGGATGATTCCCGGCCCAAGCGCCTATGCCGCTGCATATGGCTGAGTTCGTCCCGAAATGCAAGGGCGTCATGTTGCGGCGCAGCAAAACAGAGGTTCTTGCGCTCCCCTGCCGGCGCGATTACCACAAATTACCTATTGGTTTTGAGGACTAGCGATGAAAGACGTGCTGAAGGAACTCGAGCGTCGCCGCGAGATTGCCCGCATGGGCGGCGGCAAGGACCGCATCGAGGCGCAGCACAAGAAGGGCAAGCTCACTGCGCGCGAGCGTATCGAGATCTTCCTCGACGAGGGCTCGTTCGAAGAGTTCGACATGTATGTCGAGCATCGTTCGACCGATTTCGGCATGGAGAAGACCAAGATCGCCGGCGATGGCGTCGTCACCGGCTGGGGCACGGTCAATGGGCGCCCGGTCTATATCTTCGCCAAGGATTTCACCGTGTTCGGCGGCTCGCTGTCGGAAGCGCATGCCGAGAAGGTCATCAAAGTCCAGGAGATGGCTCTGCGCAATCGCGCGCCGATCATCGGCCTCTACGACGCCGGCGGCGCACGTATCCAGGAAGGCGTAGCGGCGCTTGGCGGTTATGCCGAGATATTCCAGCGCAATGTGCTGGCATCCGGCGTCATTCCGCAGATTTCGTTGATCATGGGTCCCTGCGCCGGCGGTGACGTCTACTCGCCCGCCATGACCGATTTCATCTTCATGGTGCGCGACACCTCCTACATGTTCGTCACCGGACCGGACGTGGTGAAGACCGTCACCAACGAGACGGTGACCGCGGAAAGCCTCGGCGGCGCAAGCGTGCACACCACCAAATCCTCCATCGCCGATGGCGCCTATGACAATGACGTCGAGGCGCTGCTGCAGATGCGCCGGCTGGTCGATCTTCTGCCGGCGTCGAACACTGCCGAGATTCCCGAGATCGAGTGCTACCAGTCGGTAACGGACCACGACCTGTCGCTCGACCGGCTGATCCCTGACAATGCCAACAAGCCCTACGACATCAAGGAGTTGATCCTGAAGGTCGCGGACGAAGGCGATTTCTTCGAGATCCAGCAGAGTTTCGCCAAGAACATCGTCACCGGCTTCGGCCGCGTCGAGGGCCGCACGGTCGGTTTCGTCGCCAACCAGCCGATGGTGCTGGCCGGCGTGCTCGATTCCGACGCCAGCCGCAAGGCCGCGCGCTTCGTGCGCTTCTGCGATTGTTTTTCAATTCCCATCGTCACCTTCGTCGACGTGCCAGGCTTCCTGCCGGGCACCGCGCAGGAATATGGCGGGCTAATCAAGCATGGCGCCAAACTGCTCTTCGCCTATGCCGAGGCGACCGTGCCGAAGATCACCGTCATCACCCGCAAGGCCTATGGCGGCGCCTATGACGTGATGGCCTCGAAGCATCTGCGCGGCGACATGAATTATGCCTGGCCGACGGCGCAGATCGCGGTGATGGGCGCCAGGGGCGCGGTCGAGATCATCTATCGCAAGGACATCGGCGATCCGGAGAAAATCGCCGCTCATACAAAGACTTACGAGGACCGCTTCCTGTCGCCTTTCGTCGCCGCCGAACGCGGCTATGTCGACGAGGTGATCATGCCACACTCGACCCGGCGTCGCGTCGCGCGGGCGTTGCGCATGCTGCGCAACAAGGACATGCAGAACCCCTGGAAGAAGCACGACAACATTCCTTTGTGAAAGACCTCCCGCCAGCCGAAGGGACAACCGCTAACATGAGCGCGGAGACGAAATGCGAATAACACTTGCGGCCCAGGGCCTTATTCCGTGCAAAGGCTATGGCGGCATCCAGCGGCAGGTCGAATGGCTGACCACGGAAATTGTCAAGATGGGGCATCAGGTGACATTGATCGCCGGCCCGGGATCGTCGCATCCGATGTGCGAGGTCCGCCACGCGGTGACCAATGACGAGTGCCGCGCGGCTGTTCCCAAGGATACCGACATCGTCCATCTCCATGCCTGGAAGGTCGAAGTTCCCTTCCCGACGCTCAATACCGAGCGCGGCCATCTGCCGGATTACCCCAGGCCGCAGCCGAACTGGAGCTTCATCAGCGCCCGCCATGCCGAGCTGCACGGCCGCAAGACCTTCGTCTACAACGGCTTTCCGGTGGATGCCTATCGCCTGGCAGCGACGAAGAACGACCATCTATTCTTCATGGCGGCCATCGCGCGGGCCGGAAAGGGCCTCAATTGGGCGGTGGACCTCGCGAAAAAGTACGATTTCAAGCTCGATATCGCCGGCGGCTCGCGCTGGAAGCTGCTTGGCCGCAGCAAGACGCGACGCGAGGGCGTGTTCTTCAAGAGCCTGTCGCCGCGCTTCCGCTATCACGGCATGGTCGATGGTGAACCGAAGGTGCGATTGCTGGGCGAGACCAAAGCCTTTCTGAATCCGATTTCCTGGGAGGAGCCTTTCGGCAACGCGCCGGTCGAATCCATGCTGTGCGGCACGCCGGTCTTGACCACGGCACGCGGCGCGCTGCCCGAAACCGTCGATGCCGATACCGGCCGTTTCTTCGACACGGATGAGGAGTTCGCGCGCGGTTTCGGTGAAATCGACGGTTTGCCGGCGCAAAGATGCCGCGAATCCGCGGCAGACCGGTTCCCGATCGAAAAGGCCGCAAAAGCCTATATCGAGCTCTACCGCCGTATTCTTGATGGCGAAGCGCTTCCGTGAGACATCACGCAGGTGTTTCTTAGCAGCGCTGACCGTTCCGGATCGAAAGAGTATCGCGCATTGCGCCCCATCCTGATCTTCTGCCTGCCGGCGATCGGTGATTTCATCCGCTGCCACTCGGCCATCCGGATCATCGCCGAGAGATTCCCGGGGCAGCCGATCGACATCATCACTTCAAGGGTCGCCGCGCCGCTGGCGCGGCTGATGCCGCATGTTCGCAAGGCCTGGATAGCCGAGAAGCACTGGAAGCCAGGGCTGAAAGAGCGGGCTGGTCTGGCACGCGAAATCCGCCGGGAGAATTACCAGGCGGCCTATATGCTCACCAGCAGCACCAAGGCTTGCCTGGTGCCATGGCTGGCCGGAATACCGGAGCGCATCGGCTATCCGCGCGAGTTCCAGTTCGGCATCGTCAACCGGCTGCCCGCCGGTTGGCTGAAATCGATGCTTGCATTCGGCCCGCGCAAGACGCGGGTGGCAGACCAGGTTTGCGCAATCGCGCGTCTCGGCAAAAGGCCTGCCGAGGACGGACCATTGCCGGCTCCGCAGCTGGTTGTTTCCGCCGAAGAGCTTGCCGGTTGGCGTCGGCGCAACGGGATCGACCCTGCGAAGCCGGCGATCGCCCTCTACACATCCGACTTTGCCAACAAGCGCTCATGGCCGATGGAGCGCTTCGTCTCGATCGCGCGCGACCATGTTGCCCGCGGCTGGTCGGTCTGGCTGATCGGTGGGCCGCGCGAGCGGCAGGCTGCGGCGGAAATCAGGACTTGTTTGCCCGAGGCGCTCGATTTCACCTCGACGCCCGATATTGCAGAAGCCATGTGCCAGATCGCGGCCTCGACCATTTTTCTCGGAGTCGATGGCGGCATCTCCCACGCTGCTGGGGCGCTGGGCGGCCCTTGTGTGCTCATATATGGCTTGAACCGAGCCTATATGCACGGTCCGGTGAACGAACAGGTGATTTTTCTCGAGCCGCCGATTTCGACGCCGGGTTGGGTGGAGAACACGCGCGCGGTGTCCGAGGACAGGGTTCGCGAGGCGCTTGCGGCGGCGATCCGAAAAAACGCGCCGCAATTCACCTGACCTATTCCTCGGCTGCCACTCCGAAACCCGCGCCCATGCTCGCGCGCGCCGTGGTCGCCCAAGGCGTGGCGTGATTATCGATGCGCATCTGGAAGATGAAATAGGTCGGCGAGCAGAAGCCGATGCCCTTGACCCTGGCGGCGCCCGGTGTGTCCGGCGGCAGCGACTGGCACATATAATCCTCGCGGCAGAAATGGTCAGCCGAGCAGGCTGGGCGGTTGCCGCGGTTGACCGAGCCGCCGAGACACTGGTCGAAATTGTTGCTGGCCACGCAGATATCGAACTTCTTGCCGCCGACCAGGCCGCAGATCTCGCTCGGCATCGGCTTGCCGGGCTTGAAAGCGGAGAAGGCGCGATCCTTGTCATCGCAAGCGCGATACGCGAAGCCTCCCGGAACGCCGATCTTTGGCGGGCGGCAGGTATAGGCAGTGCGCGAGATCGCCGGCGCGAAAGCAGCGAATTGGCCGGTGACCTTGTAGCGATCGTTGAACGGCTGGGCGCTGTTACTCTCGATCGAGCCGGTCAGGCAAGGATGGCCGGAAAACATCGCAGGGCTCTCCTTGGGCAGCAGGCATTGCGCCAGTTTGGTTCTCACCCCCGAAGCGGTGGCGATCGGCGTGCAGACTGTGCCGGCGCCGCATTGCCAGGTGCCGCCGAAGCGGCTTGCGTCATCCGGCATCAGGCATGGCATTGCCGTTTCGGCCGGCGCATAGGCGGGCTCGCCCGCATCCTTCCAGACGGCGGGCGGTGCGAAGGAGAGCGGACGAAAACGATTGGGCTCCCTAGCTTCAGCCGTCGCCTTGAGCCACGCCTCGCGGCGCGCAATTTCGGCATGGAGATGCGGCGAGATGCCGACTTCGATACGGTTGAGCGGTGAGGTCGTGGCGTCGTCGAGACCGATGAAATGGAAGCCGGCGGTCGAGCCCGCCTGATGGCAACCCTGGCAGGCGCCGTTGTCGAGCCGCTCGATCAAAGCGTCCGGCGTGCGCGCCAAGGTAAACTTCGAATAGTCGAGCCCGGCGAACTCCTTTGGGTCGAACAGCGGCGTGAACGGATGATTGGCTTGCCTTGCGCTGCCGAAGGTCGACCAGGAGACGACTTTTCGGGCGAGGAATTCATCTGGGATTTCATAGACGCCGAGATCGACCGCAGCGGCATTGGCGCGGACATAGTCGGCAAGCCGCGCTTTCAATGCCGCATCCTGCGCAAGCCTGGCCGTGTCCGGTGTATTTTCCAGCGGCTTCTCGCCGACCCTCGAACCATCGATGCTGAAGATGCGCATCAGGTAAGCGGCCTGCCCGCCGAACTCGGTTTCCTGGCCCGAAGGAAAGCGCACCACCTGCGCGTTGAGCTCGAGCTGCTTGAAGGACAGCGAGGTCTTGTCGAGCGGCCCGCCGGTTAACCAGCCGGCATCGACCGTTTCGTCGAGCTGCGGCGTCCAGCGGCCAGCAGCGCCCACACAGCCGCCGTCGGCATCTTGAGCGACGCGGTATATGGCGCTGAAGTTGAACGGCAGGCGCGAGGCCAGTTGCTTGCCGTTCTTCTTGAAGCTGTAGGCCAGGCGATAAACGAACCGCACCTCGCCGCAGCTCGTCTCGTTGCCAAGCGTTGCGAAATCGCGTCGGTCGAGCCGGTTGACGACGCCGACAAGGCGGAAGCGCGCCGCATTCGTCTTCAGCCAGCGCATGTCGATGATGCGGCCGACATTGCCGTCGGTCACTTCGTAGAGAGAGCGGCCGCCGGCCTTCATCTCGGTGCGCAACGCGGCGACATCGCCGGCCACTGTGTCGACGATGGCGTGATAGGCTGGTGCCTCATCATAGAGGGATTTCAGATCGTCGCTGCCGTCGACGCCGAAGAGGTCGGCGAAGCCATATCCCCCGGCATCTAATGCGGCGAGCACGCGTGGGTCGTCGATGATGGCAACCGGATGATCGGCGGCGCGCGCCGGCTGGGCAATGAAAGCGGCCAGGACGGCAACAAGCAGCCCCAGCCGCTTCATAGGACAGCGCTCTGCGCCAGTTCGCGAAGAACCGGCACCATGGCCAGAGGCAGGTCTTCTGCGATCAAACCCGGCCCAAAGCGGCTGCCGGCTTCGGCATGGATCCAGACCGCGGCGCAAGCCGCTTCGAAGGCCGGCATGCCTTGCGCAAGAAGCCCGGCAATGATGCCCGCCAGCACGTCGCCCGACCCGGCGGTGGCGAGCCATGGCGCGCCATTGCTGTTGATCGCGGCGCGGCCCTCCGGCGAGGCGATCACGCTGTCGGCGCCCTTGTAGACGATCACGGCGTTGGCGCGCTGCGCGGCTTCGCGTGCCTTGGCCAGCTTCGACAAGGCCTTGTTGCCGGCAATGTCGGCAAACAACCTGCCGAACTCACCCTCATGCGGCGTCATGATCAACGCCGGCGCGCCCGGTCTGGCGGCCGCCTCGAACAGCGTCGAGGCCGCATTGCGGAAAGAGGTGATGCCGTCGGCGTCGAGCACGAGGCCCTCAACGCCGCCGTCCTGCCGGTTTTTGGCGAGCACGGCGAGCGCGAAATCGCGCGCCTTGTCACCGATGCCGAAGCCGGGGCCGAGAACGAAGGCGGACGGCCGGCGATCGCCGATAAGATCATGCACATCCTCGATCGCGTCGACCTTGCGCAGCATGATCGAGGTCAGATGCGCAGCGTTGACCTGCATGGCGTTGGCGGGCGAGAGCACGGTGACGGCCCCTGCTCCGCTTCTGGCGGCCGCAAGCGCCGACAGGCGCGCCGCGCCCGTCGCCGATGGTCCGCCCGAAAAGACGCTGGCATGACCGCGCTTGTATTTGTGCGTGTCGACGGCGGGCGCGGGAAAGCTTGCGATCCAGAGCCCGGGGCGGTTCTCAAAGGCCCGCGGCGCGACCTCGTCGATGATCTCGTCACGAATGCCGATGTCGGCCAACACGATCTCGCCGCATCGCTCGCGGCCAGGCAGCAGCAGATGCCCAGGCTTCTTTCGTGCGAAGGTCACCGTGAGAGCCGCGCCAAATGCCGAACCGAGGATTTCACCGCTTTCGCCTGAAACGCCCGAAGGCAGGTCGATCGCGACAACCGGCAGGTTCAGCCTGGTAACGGCGTCGACCGCGTCTTTGGCGTCGCCGGCGAGAGGCTTCGACAGGCCCGCACCATAGATGGCGTCGACAACCAGCGATCCAGCTTCCGCGGTGAAGGCGGAAAGCGGGTGCCGCTCCAGAGCGCAATCAGCCGCCGCGAGCGCGGCGTCGCTGCCTGCCTTCGGTTCGCCCAATGTCCATAGGGCCACATCGACGCCGGCCGCGGCCAGCAGCCGCGCCACGACGTAGCCGTCGCCGCCATTGTTGCCCGGGCCACACAGCACGTGCACCTTCTTCGCGCCAGGATAGCGCGCCAGCACGACGGCCGCGACCGCCTCGCCGGCGCGTAGCATCAAGCGATAGCCGTCGAGCGGCCCGGCCGCGATTGTCAGCCTGTCGACCTCGGCCATTTCGGCCGGCGATAGAAGTTCATTGCGCATGGGATTGCCGATCTCCATGGGATCAAGCATTGTCCAGTTTTCGGTTCGAAGCAAACCAGTGACCGCGCCTTGTCTTGCAAATGCGGTCGCATCCGGGAGGGGTTCAGCCTGCAAATTGCGCTGTCTGCCCATTTTTTGCGCAGGCGCGAGGAGGAGCGATGTATACGGTTTGGGCGTCCATGACGCATCCGATGCAGCCGATGATGCGAATTTGCATCCGGACGCGGCATGGGCGCGAAAACGCCCCTCACCGTCTGCGCTCCTCAGGATTGGCACGCTTCGTGCTTGATGAAGGCGCAAGCGGGGCACACAACCCGTCTTCTTGGCAGTGGAGGCCACTTTTTACATGAAAAAGATCGAAGCGATCATCAAGCCATTCAAGCTGGACGAAGTGAAGGAAGCGCTTCAGGAGGCCGGACTGCAAGGCATCACCGTCACCGAAGCCAAGGGTTTCGGCCGTCAGAAGGGCCATACCGAGCTATATCGCGGCGCCGAATATGTCGTCGATTTCCTGCCCAAGGTGAAGATCGAGGTGGTGCTTGGCGACGAGGCTGTCGAAGGCGCCATCGAGGCCATCCGCAAGGCGGCGCAGACCGGCCGCATCGGCGATGGAAAAATCTTCGTCTCCAACATAGAGGAAGTCGTGCGCATCCGCACGGGCGAGACCGGCATCGACGCCATCTGACCAAACCTACAATCCATTTCCGGACGTCATCACACAGGGAAGAAATGACATGACGACAGCCAAAGACATCATGAAGCAGATCAAGGACAACGACGTGAAATTCGTCGACCTGCGCTTCACCGATCCGCGGGGCAAGCTGCAGCATGTGACGATGGATGTCGTCGAGGTGGAGGAAGACATGTTCGCCGACGGCGTCATGTTCGACGGCTCCTCGATCGCCGGTTGGAAGGCAATCAACGAGTCCGACATGGTGCTGATGCCGGACACCGATACCGTCCATATGGATCCGTTCTTTGCCCAGTCGACCATGGTCATCCTGTGCGACATCCTCGATCCGATTTCGGGCGAGGCTTATAACCGCGATCCGCGCGGCACCGCCAAGAAGGCCGAGGCCTATATGAAGGCGGAAGGCATCGGCGACACCATCTATGTCGGTCCCGAGGCCGAGTTCTTCGTGTTCGACGACGTCAAGTACAAGGCCGATCCCTACAACACCGGCTTCCGTCTCGACTCGACCGAACTGCCCTCCAACGACGACACCGACTACGAGACCGGCAATCTCGGCCACCGTCCGCGCATCAAGGGGGGCTATTTCCCGGTGCCGCCGATCGATTCCTGCCAGGACATGCGTTCCGAGATGCTGACCGTGCTCGCCGAAATGGGTGTGCGCGTCGAAAAGCACCACCACGAGGTCGCCGCCGCGCAGCACGAGCTCGGCATCAAGTTCGACACGCTGGTGCGCAACGCCGACAAGATGCTGATCTACAAGTATGTCGTGCACCAGGTCGCCAACGCCTACGGGAAGACAGCCACCTTCATGCCGAAGCCGGTGTTCGGCGACAATGGCTCGGGCATGCACGTCCACCAGTCGATCTGGAAGGGCGGCAAGCCGACCTTCGCCGGCAACGAATATGCCGGCCTGTCGGAGAGCTGCCTCTATTACATCGGCGGCATCATCAAGCACGCCAAGGCGATTAACGCCTTCACCAACCCGCTGACCAACTCCTATAAGCGTCTGGTGCCGGGCTATGAGGCACCGGTGCTGCTCGCCTATTCGGCGCGGAACCGCTCAGCTTCCTGCCGCATTCCGTTCGGCAACTCGCCGAAGTCGAAGCGCGTCGAGGTCCGCTTCCCCGATCCGGGCGCGAACCCCTATCTCGGTTTCGCCGCCATGCTGATGGCCGGCCTCGATGGCATCAAGAACAAGATCCACCCCGGACAGCCGATGGACAAGGATCTCTACGACCTGCCGCCGAAGGAGCTGAAGAAGATCCCGACCGTCTGCGGCTCGCTGCGCGAAGCGCTGCAGAACCTCGACAAGGACCGCGGCTTCCTCAAGGCCGGCGGCGTCTTCGACGACGATCAGATCGACAGCTATATCGAGCTCAAGATGGCCGAGGTCATGCGCTTCGAAATGACCCCGCACCCGGTCGAGTACGACATGTACTATTCGGTCTAAACTTCTGATCGGATAGAAATTCTGCCCTTGGAAGGCATTCCCTTCCAAGGGCTTGTCATTTCTGAAGACGGGCTTTCGAGCCGGCGCGGCGCGTGCCGGCCGGGCTCGCGCACCGGCACCGCCGGCTGCTCGCATTTCTCCGGCAACATCTTCCTCGCCCTGGTCAACCGCGACGGGAACCGCACGCCGTGCCCTGCCCCACGCCAAGACGTAGTGGCAGCGCTCAAATCGCGTGCGTGATTGCCGCCTGACGGTGGCGGCAGACTGGCCTGTATTGCCGGCTCTCCCATGCAAAAAGCCCCAGCGGGTTTCCGCTGGGGCTTTTCTAGCGTGCCCATCGCGCCAGGGGCCTGCGCCCTGGCAAGCGAGGAATCAGGCGGCGGCCGAAACCGCGGCGGTCGAAACCTGCGAGATCGTCTTCAGCACCTGCGAGGCGATCTGGTAGGGGTCGCCCTGCGAGTTTGGGCGACGGTCTTCCAGGTAGCCCTTGTAGTCGTTCTTGACGAAGGAGTGCGGCACGCGGATCGAAGCGCCGCGGTCGGCGACACCGTAGGAGAACTTGTTCCACGGCGCAGTTTCGTGCTTGCCTGTCAGGCGCTTGTCGTTGTCCGGGCCGTAGACCGCGATATGATCCATCAGGTTCTTGTCGAACTGCGCCATCAGCGCCTCGAAATAGGCCTTGCCGCCGACTTCACGCATGTACTTGGTCGAGAAGTTGCAGTGCATGCCCGAGCCGTTCCAGTCGGTGTCGCCGAGCGGCTTGCAGTGGAACTCGATGTCGATGCCGTATTTTTCGGTCAGACGCAGCAGCAGATAGCGCGCCATCCAGATCTGGTCGGCGGCCTTCTTGGAGCCCTTGCCGAAAATCTGGAATTCCCACTGGCCCTTGGCCACTTCGGCGTTGATGCCTTCATGGTTGATGCCGGCGGCGAGGCAAAGGTCGAGATGTTCCTCGACGATCTGGCGGGCGACATCGCCGACGTTCTTGTAGCCAACGCCGGTGTAATACGGACCCTGCGGGGCCGGGTAGCCGCTCTCGGGGAAGCCAAGCGGACGGCCGTCCTTGTAGAAGAAATATTCCTGCTCGAAGCCGAACCAGGCATCCTCGTCGTCGAGGATGGTCGCGCGGCTGTTGGATTCATGCGGGGTGACGCCATCGGGCATCATCACTTCGCACATGACCAGAATACCGTTGGTGCGGGCCGGGTCCGGATAAAGCGCGACCGGCTTCAGCACGCAATCGGAGCTGCGGCCCTCGGCCTGGTTCGTGGAGGAACCATCGAAGCCCCATAGCGGCAGCTGCTCGAGCGTCGGGAACTCGGCGAATTCCTTGATCTGGGTCTTGCCGCGCAAATTGGGGACCGGTGTGTAGCCGTCCAGCCAGATATACTCGAGCTTGTATTTGGTCATTCTAGAGCCTCTCGTTGCTTGATCACCGCCAAATGGTGGCGACGCTCGGCCGGCTCGAGCCGGCCTGCCGACGGTCAAAAAGCAATTCGTATGCCACTCGGCCTTCGCGGGGTGCGGCAAAATGGTCATGGCAACGCGTTGATTTTGTTGAGCCGTCTCAGCAATGCGACTGGATCGTTCAGGCGCCGTTTTTGCTTACAAAATAGGCATTTGCTGATCTTTTTGTAAGCATATTGCCTAAAGGAGTCGCAGGGCATATTTTGATGGGAAGGTGAATCGGTACGCTCCTGAAAAGGCGAGGAGATCGGCAATGCAAGTCACGCCATCGCGGCCGTCGGCAAAAGTCCTGCTGTTCCCGCTCGCAGCACGCAAGTCTGCCTCAAATTTAGGCGCAAAGGCCAAATTCGCGGCAGAACTTGCGGCACTTCGCGGCGAGCACGCCGACTTCGACGGCTGGTACCACGAAGCGGCGATCGAGGAAGAGAACCAGCAGCGCAAGAGCTGAGCTGTCCGCTTTCTTGCAATTGGGCATGAAAAAAAGCCCGGCGTGATCGCTCACGCCGGGCCTTCTGTTTGAGCGGGATGACCGAGGTCATTCCTTGGCGTGGAGGTCTGTGCCGAGCGTATCCCTGACGAAGATCATGCCGATGATAAGCGACATTGCCGCGATGATAACCGGGTACCAGAGACCGTAGTAGATATCGCCCTTGTAGGCGCTGAGCGCGAACACCGTTGCCGGCAGCAGACCGCCGAACCAGCCATTGCCAATGTGGTAGGGCAGCGACATGCCGGTGTAGCGAATGCGGGTCGGGAACATCTCGACCAGGATGGCCGCGATCGGCCCATAGACCATGGTCACGAACAGCACCAGGATGAACAGGATGCCGATCGTGAGCGGCCAGTTGATGGCTGCCGGATCGGCAGTCATGGCGAACGGACCGCCGCCCGGGATATTGTAGACGGTGACTTCGGGCGCACCCGCCGCCTCCTCCTTGGTCAGCAGCTTGTCGGCCATCGCCTTGTCGGCCGGAACCGTCGCCTTTTCGCCGCCGCGGATGGCCGCGGCATCGAGCTTGAGTTCGGGATTGGCCGCGATGAAGGCGTCGAGCTTCTGGTCCGGAACCTTGGCCGCGGCCCGCTTCAGCGGATAGCCGCCGTCCCGCAGCGCCATGTTCACCGCTTTCTGGAAGGCCGCCTCCTTTGCCTTGGCCTGATCGCCAGCGGCAACGGCATCATAGGACGCCACCGTCTCATTGCCGATCTTGACCGTGGCAGCCGTGCCGGGCGCCGCCGTCGCAACGACGTCGTAAGGCACTGAGTTCTTGGTCAGGAACGACGTCGCGATATCACAGGAAGTCGTGAACTTCGCCGTGCCGACAGGGTTGAACTGGAACTTGCAGTCGCCGGGCGCCGCCGTCACCGTCGCGCGGGTGTTCTGCTGCGCGGTGGCCAGAGCCGGATTGGCGGCCCAGGTAAGCGCCTTGAACAGCGGGAAAGTGCAGACGATGCCGAGCGCAAGGCCCGCCATGATGATGGGCTTGCGGCCGATCTTGTCCGACAGCCAGCCGAATACGACGAAGAAGATCGAGCCGACGGCAAGCGCGATAGCGATCATGACGTTGACCGACCATGCGTCGACCTTCAGCACGTTCTGCAGGAAGAACAGGGCGTAGAACTGCCCGTTGTACCAGATCACGGCCTGGCCGGCGGTAAGGCCGAGCAGCGCCAGAAGCGCGATCTTGGCGTTTTTCCACTGACCGAAAGCTTCCGTTAGCGGCGCCTTCGAGCCCTTGCCTTCCTCCTTCATGCGCTGGAAGGTCGGCGACTCCGAAAGCGACAGCCGGATCCAAATCGAGATGGCTAGCAGCAGGAACGAGACGATGAAGGGGATGCGCCAACCCCAACTGGCGTAGGTCTCCTTGCTGAGCGAGCCCTGGACGATCAGGATGACGATCAGCGACAGGAACAGGCCGAGCGTCGCCGTGGTCTGGATCCAGGACGTGTAGTAGCCGCGTCGGTCGTCCGGCGCGTGTTCGGCGACGTAGGTCGCGGCACCGCCATACTCGCCGCCAAGCGCAAGGCCCTGCAGCATGCGCAGCGCGATCAGGATCACGGGCGCCGCGATGCCCCAACTGGCATAGCCGGGCAGCAGGCCGACCAGGAAGGTGGACAGGCCCATGATCGTCATGGTGACGAGGAAAGTGTATTTGCGGCCGACGAGATCGCCGATGCGGCCGAACACCAGCGCGCCGAACGGACGCACGAGGAAGCCGGCGGCAAAGGCCAGCAGCGCGAAGATGTTGCGCGTCGCTTCCGGGATCGCCGGGCTGAAGAAGGTCGAGCCGATGAAGGCGGCCAGCGAGCCGTAGAGATAAAAATCGTACCATTCGAAAACGGTGCCGAGCGAGGAGGCGAAGATGACTTTCTTCTCCTCCCGCGTCATACCGCGGCTGGTTCTGCCGGCGGTCGAAGCCATTGCCATTGATGTATCCTCCCGTGAGATCCCGTCTGTCCTCGATGGCTGCGCGCCACCGTCTGCGCCCCTGCGAACGCGGACTCAAAAACGCAGCCAACAACGAAAAATGACAGAAAGGGCGGGCGAAAGGCACCGCGACGATGGGATTATGACTTTGGTATTAGGTGCAGTGCGAAAGCTGAGTGCAGCACTTGGAGCGGATCATTTCCGGCACCGGGCAGCAAATATCGCCGATCGAATGTGTCTTCTTGGAAAGGAAGCGTTTCTCAAGATGCATGGCCAAGCGTCAGCGATTGATCGCCAACGTCTCGTCGTTGATTATCCCAAGGCGTGCTTCAATCAATGCGATCTCGTCGGGCGCGTCGGCGCCAGAGGCCTCTATCTCCATGAAGAGTTGCTCGAAACCACCCGGCGTCACTATTGCGAACATCTGCCCGGGCTCGTCGCCAATGTTTCGCCAACTGTGACGCACGTGAGGAGGCAAAACAACGACGGCGCCTGGAGGGGCATCGAATTCCTCGTCACCACATTGGAAACGATAGATCCCGCGTATCACCCGAAAAACCTCGGTCTCTCGGGTGTGGGTGTGAGGGGCCGGGCCTTTCCCGGGTGGGGTGAAAGTTTCCCACATCCCGAATGCGCCGTTCGTCTCGGCTGCAGTGGCATGGATCACAACTTTTGCGCCATGGGGCGCTTTAGCCAGGCGCTCCCTGCCCGGCATTGAGGTTACCGCATTCCGAAAGTCTGACATTGCCGCCCCCGATTGCGCCGCGAATAATAGCATAGGATCGGTTGCCGGATAGCTGTCAGTGGCCACGCGGTATTCTGAACGGAACCCGTTGTGCGGCGTTCCTGAAGTTACTTTAGCCTTGCAGAGCCTCGAGCAGGCTGACCGCCGCCATCATGTCGCGCTTGCGCGCCAAGCGGCGCGCCATGGCCTCCGCATCCTGGCCCCAATGCTCGATCTGCCAATCCTCGTCGACATGGCCGGCCGCCCAGGCTTCCTCGCCGTCGAGCTCGCCGAAATCGACGGCCAAGGCTAGCAGCGCCGAACCGGTCAGCGCTGTCATGACATGGATGGCGGCCAGCCGCATCGGTTCCGAGCGCTGGCCAAGATGCGCGCCGAGGACCGCGATTGTCTCGCGCGGCTGCTCGACATGGATGACGCCTTCGGCAAGGTTGAAGCGTGCGCCGAGATGGCCGCGCGCCCAGTCCAGCACCGGGTCCCAATGCTTGTTCTGGCGATCGACCAGGCCTTGCGGGCTATCGGCGCGGTAGCAAAGAAGATCGGACGAGGCGAAGCGCAGGATATCCTCCAGCACCGCCTGCGGATCGGAGGCGACGCCGTCGATGGCGGTGTTCACCAGCCGCATGATAGGCATCGTCACGGGATCGATCACTTCGCCTTGCGCGCTGAATTCAGCGGCCACAAGTGCTGCAGCCTTTTCGGTCGGCAGCACCATCACAGCCCTGCCCGGCGTGCGCACCGGGCGGCCGTCGAGATGAACGGCAAAGCCATTCTCGACAGGAACCACCGAAACATCCTTGTAGAAACGTTTCGGCAGCGGCGTCTTCATCTGGATTTGGGCGCGGCGCACAGGATCGGGATCCGAAAGCAGCTTGCCGGCTTCGAGGTCTTCGAGGATGTCGCGCATTCCGAACTCCTTAAAGCAATTTGAGGAAAGGTGTGAAGCGGTTTTGCGTCCGCAATCGCGCCAACACAAAGAGATAGGGCAGCTTGCCGTTCCGCGAGCTGATCTATGGTGTGGGCTGTCTGCGCGCCGGGCGATTGACGATGATCAGCCCGGCGGCAATCAGGCCGAGCGCTAGGAAAATCCTGGTCGTCGGCAGCTCGCCCAACAGCACCGCGCCGCACAGGACGCCGAACACCGGCGACAGAAAGGCGAAGCTCGACAAGCCGGCTGCCGGATAGCGCGTGAGCAGCCAGAACCACAACACATAGGTGAAGGCGACGATATAGATAGACTGGAACAGCAGCGCCAGTGTCGGCAGGACGGCAAGCGCGCGGATGGGTGGGCCGGCGAAAGGCATCACCAGCAGACCGACGACGGCGGCGCCGGCCAGCTGATAGAGCAGCAGTTTCTCCGCGCGCGTCTCGGCCAGCCTCGATCGTTTGATGACGATGCTGGTCGCCGCCCAGAGAATGCCCGAGCCGAGACTGAGCAGATCGCCGGTCAGTGTCGCGCCGCTGCCGGCAGCGATGCCGTCGGAGAAGACCGCCGCCAGGCCGCAGAAGGCGAGAACAAGCCCACCGAGCTTGCGCGCGTTGATGTGCTCGCCAAGCAGGAAATGTCCGCCGATCAGCACCCAGAACGGCATGGTGTTGACCAAAAGCGTGTTGCGGGCAACGGTCGTATATTCGAGGCCGATATAGAGACACAGGAACTCGACGCCGAAGAGCACGCCGACGACGATGCCGGCGGCCAGCGTCCGATCCGCTTCGAAGAGCTTGATGCCGCGCAGCCGGCACCAGGCGAACACGCAGGCTCCCCCGATGAGCGAACGTGCGATCGAGACGAAGACAGGGTCGTAGCCGGAGTATGACACCTTGGCGGCGACATAGTTCAGGCCCCAGGAAAAGGTCAGCCCGACCATGATGGCGGCGGCGGCCATATCGACTGCATCGCGTCTGTCCAATGCGGGGGCGACAGCCAAGTCAGTCTTCCGCGCTCTGGTCGTCGAAGCCGATCAGGTTCCAGCTCTGGCGCATATGCGGCGGCATCGGCGCCGTGACGTCGATGACGCCGTGGTCCGGATGCGGGATGATGATGCGGCGCGCATGCAGGTGCAGGCGGTTTTGAATGCCACCCGGGAAATCCCAATTGGTATCGGCCTCGAAATATTTGGGATCGCCGATGATCGGGCAACCTATGTAGGCGGCGTGAACGCGAAGCTGGTGCGTGCGGCCGGTATAGGGCTCCATCTCCAGCCAGGTCATCGTCTGCGCCGCCTGCTCGATGACACGGTAGTAGGAGACGGCGTGGTCGGCGCCCTTCTCGCCATGCGCAGCCACGCGCACGCGGTCGCCATCTTCCGTCGGCTCCTTGATCAGCCAGGTCGAGATCTTGTCCTCGCGCTTGGGCGGCACGCCCTTGACCAGCGCCCAGTAGGTTTTCTTGGTCTCGCGCGCGCGGAACGCCTCCGACAGCTTCATCGCCGCAAGACGGGTACGGGCAACCACCAGCACGCCGGACGTGTCGCGATCGAGGCGATGGACGAGGCGCGGCTTCTCGCCCTTCTTGTTGCGCCAGGCCTCCAGCATGTCGTCGACATTACGGGTGACGCCGGAGCCGCCCTGGACCGCCAGGCCGGCCGGCTTGTTGAAGACGAAAACTTTCGGATCCTCATGCAGGAGCATCTTGGCGAGCACGTCGGCATCGCCTTGGTTACGGATCGAGTGACCGGTGAGCGGCGCATCACCCTTCTTATCGACGTCGAGCGGCGGAACGCGGACAGACTGGCCGGGCTCGACACGCGTGTCGGCCTTCACCCGGCCGCCATCGACGCGGATTTGCCCCGACCGAAGCAACTTCTGCAGATGGCCGAAGCCGAGGCCCGGATAATGGACCTTGAACCAGCGGTCGAGCCGCATGCCCGCCTCACCGGCCTCAACCGTGATCTGTTCAACACCTGCCATGACTTTGCTTTTCCATTCGAAAGCGGCGCCATAGCACTAAGGCGGACAGGTTGCGAGCCAAAGGCCCAACAAAGCGCGATAATTACCCCAACGTCGTCTGATCAACTGCCCGAAGGCGTAAGCACCGCGCAGACCGTCGAGCGCGTCAGGAAGCGCTTCTCGCGGCCATTCTCGAGCGAGAACATGCCGCCCCTGCCCTTCACCACATCGATGATGAGGTCGGTGTGCTTCCACGCCTCATATTGAGAGGCGCTGATGTAGACCGGCGTATCGCCGATTTCGCCCAATTTCACGTCATTGTCGCCGATCATGAACTCGCCACGCGGGTAGCACATCGGCGAAGAGCCGTCGCAGCAGCCGCCGGACTGATGGAACAGAACCGGGCCGTGATCGGCGATGATCTCGGCAAGCAGCGCCTCGGCCTCCGGCGTGGCCGACACCTTGCCCAATGAAGGCTTGTCCATCAAATCCTCCTCGACTGACGGGAGGACGCGGGTGGGCCGCGCCCTCCTCTTCGCCCTGGGAGGATCAGAAGAAGCCGAGCTTCTTCGGGCTGTAGCTGACCAGCATGTTCTTGGTCTGCTGATAGTGGTCGAGCATCATCTTGTGCGTCTCGCGTCCGATGCCGGATTGCTTGTAGCCGCCGAAGGCGGCATGCGCCGGATAGGCGTGATAGCAGTTGGTCCAGACACGTCCGGCCTGGATGGCGCGGCCGAAGCGGTAGCAGCGGTTCGCGTCGCGGCTCCAGATGCCGGCGCCGAGGCCGTAGAGGGTGTCGTTGGCGATCGACAGCGCCTCGTCATCGTCCTTGAAGGTCGTCACGGACACGACGGGTCCAAATATCTCCTCCTGGAAGATGCGCATCTTGTTGTTGCCCTTGAACACTGTCGGCTTGACGTAGTAGCCGCCGGCGAGATCGCCCGGCAGATAGTTCCGCTCGCCGCCGGTCAAGACTTCGGCGCCTTCCTGGCGGCCGATGTCGAAGTAGGACAGGATCTTTTCCAGCTGCTCGCTCGAGGCCTGCGCGCCGATCATGGTGGCGGGATCGAGCGGATCGCCCTGGACGATCGCCTCGACACGCTTCAGCGCGCGCTCGATGAACTTGTCGTAGATCTTCTCATGCACCAGCGCGCGGCTGGGGCACGTGCAGACCTCGCCCTGGTTGAGCGCGAACATGACGAAGCCCTCGATCGCCTTGTCGAAGAAATCGTCGTCTTCGGCGGTCACATCCTGGAAGAAGATGTTGGGCGACTTGCCGCCAAGCTCGAGCGTCACCGGAATGAGGTTCTGGCTGGCATATTGCGAGATCAGGCGGCCGGTGGTCGTCTCGCCGGTGAAAGCGATCTTGGCGATGCGGTTCGACGAGGCGAGCGGCTTGCCGGCCTCAAGGCCGAAGCCGTTGACGATGTTGAGCACGCCTTCTGGCAAGAGGTCACCGATGAGGTCGGCCCACAGCATGATCGTGGCGGGTGTCTGCTCGGCGGGCTTCAGCACCACGCAATTGCCGGCGGCGAGCGCCGGCGCCAGCTTCCACACCGCCATCAGCAGCGGGAAGTTCCACGGAATGATCTGGCCGACGACACCGAGCGGCTCATGGAAGTGGTAGGCGACGGTGTCGTGGTCGATTTCGGAGATCGAGCCTTCCTGGCTGCGCAGCACGCCGGCGAAATAGCGGAAATGGTCGATGGCCAGAGGCAGGTCGGCGGCGGTCGTCTCGCGGATCGGCTTGCCATTGTCCCAGGTCTCGGCGAGCGCCAGCAGGTCGAGATTGTCTTCCATGCGATCAGCGATGCGGTTGAGGATCAGCGCGCGGGCCGCGGGGCTGGTCTTGCCCCAGGCGTCCTTGGCCGTGTGGGCTGCATCAAGCGCGGCCTCGATGTCATTTGCGTCCGACCGGGCAATTTCGCAGAGCGGCCGGCCGGTGACCGGCGAGATGTTGTCGAAATATCTGCCGGAGAGCGGCGCGGCCCACTTGCCGCCGATGAAGTTGTCGTAGCGCTTGGCGAAAGGAACCTTGGCCGTGCGCGAGAATTCCACCTTGTTCATCACTGCCTCCCGATGAGCACGCCGCGGGATGCGGCGCTATGGGAGGAAGGGTTGCGGATCGGCGTTGGCTTGTCAGCCCGGGGCTGGATGATCGTGGCGCCCGACTGTCGCAGAACTGCGACAGTCCGGTCTGCAATCAATGCGGGCGGCGAATGTCGAAGCGGGCGAGCTTGCGATGCAGGGTGGCGCGGGAGATGCCGAGGTTCTGCGCGGCGGCCGAGACGTTGCCGCCGGCGCGCGCCAGCGCCCGCTGAACCACACCACGCTCGGCATCGTCCAAATCCTCAGCGGTCTTTGCGCAGTCGCCGAGAATATCGGTGGCAAGCAGTCCTCTCGCCAGCGCTTCCCGCGTTATGCCGAGACCAAGACGGGCAGAGCGCGTCGCGCCGATCACAAGATCATCCGAATCGACCGCTATCAGCGCACCGGCGCTGCGCTCGGTGACGGGTGCGAGCAAGATGCGGGCATCCGAAAACACCATGCGGAAATTTTCCGCTTCGATCCGGCGCGCGGCGTCGCCGACCGCGACCGCGATGAGCTGTACAAAGCCCTCGGTCAGGTCTGACCGGCAGGACGAGACATCGAGCGCCGCCGCCAGATTGCCTTCATGGTCATAGACCGGAGCCGTGGTGCAGCTCAGCAGCGTGTTGCGGGAGAAGAAATGCTGATCGCGGTGGATGGTCAGAGCGCGCTGGTCGGCGATGCAGGTGCCGATGCCGTTGGTGCCTTCGCTGTCCTCGCTCCAGACGGTGCCGGTCCACAGGCCCCATTCATCGAATGTCTCGTCGTCCGCGACAGCGCCCCGTCGCTCCACCGGGATGCCGTCGCGATCCGCCAGCATGACGCAGCAGCCGACGCCGCCCACGGCGAGATAGAGCCGATTGAGGCTGGGTTCGGCCGCGCGGATCAACCGCTCCATGCGCTGTCTCGTGAGCCTGAGCTCGCCTTCGGTCAGTCGCCGCGGCGCCGTGCGTGCTGCGGGGTCCAGGCCGTGCAATTGGAGGGACCGCCGCCACGAAGCGACGACCGCCGAATGGGCTGCGTCGCTCTTGGCGACCGAGGCCTGGACCTGGTCCGCGTGCACGGCTGGTTGCCGTCCGATCAACCTAATCCTCCCGGTGAGCGGAACCTCCTGCCGCTCCGCCACCATGCCCGCTAGAACATTTCCGACGCCAGTTGCGGGTCAGCTTTCGATAGAACGCCGGCCGGAACGCGTATTTGATCTTGCGCAATTCCCGACGAAAAATCGCTACGCGTGTCCTGGAGCCGCGCTGGAGTCCTAAAGGTCGCGGTTCGTCCGCGCCATTGGACGTTGGTTTAAGGCCGATTGAGGCGAGGTTCCGCCGTGGTCAGTTGGCGGCCGCCTTCGGCTTGGATGAGCCGATCATCTTCCAGTTCTTGTAGAAGACCGAATTGATGCGCTCCACGCTGACGGAGACGATGGCGAGAAGGCCCGCGATCAGCCTGGGAAACGGAGACGGCCGGATGATATCGACGAAGACGCAGTAGCGGCGGCCGTCATATTCGTTGACCGAGCGGTGGAACAGGGTGTCGTCGAAGATGAACAGCGGATTGTCGTACCAGTAGTTCTTCTTGCTGCCGCACTGGACGAAGATCTCGGCCTTGACCGGTATCAGATTGTAGAGGATGCGCAGGCTGAGCCGGAGCGGACCGAAATGCCAGGACGTCGATTCGCGCTTGCTGAAAACGGATACCGCGATCGTCTTGATGTATTTGTAGTCCTTGTTGAATTCGGGGACGTTGTCGATCTTGTGCTTGCCGTACCACTGGTAGACATACATGCCGCGGCGGCCGGCGCCGAAATTGGCATCGATATCGGCGATGATCTCGTCCTTGCGCGCCTTGAAGACGCCCAGCACCTCGTTGATCTCGCGCTGATAGTCCTCGGGGAACTGCTCGGGCTTCCAGACGCCGGGGTTGCGGTAGCTGAGAAGGTCGACGATCAGATTGAACGGCGACAACAGCCAGGTGAACAGGCCGTTGCCGAGGAAGTAGCGCTCGAACAGGTTCTGGTTCTTCTGGTCGTTGCGCATGACATCGATCAGGCCGCAGACGACCCAGATGGTGGTCAGGATCGGGATGAAGTAGAAGGCGAGCGCGAGAACCACGACGGCGATGGCGGCCTTGCGGAGCGTCTTGACGGTTTGCTTTGTCATTGTCATTCGCGCGGGAGCGCGATCCTGTTCCATGGGACAACATCACGGCGACCCCCGCCAGCCGTGCGTCTTGATAGGATTTTTTGTTTCCCGGCACAATGCCGCAGCAGGTGTGGTCCACCACAACGCGGCTTGGCGTCGAAGCGTGCCGACCGCCGGGCCGCGTAACTCAGCTGTTCCGTTCGCTTCGCAGCTTCGCCCAGTATTCCAGCCGCTTGCGGATATCGCGCTCGAAACCGCGTTCCGGCGGATCGTAGAAAGTGCGCCGGCCCATCTTCTCCGGAAAATAGTCCTGGCCTGAAAACGCCTCCGGCTCGTCATGGTCGTAGCGATAGCCGGCGCCGTAATCCTCCTGCTTCATCAGCTTGGTCGGCGCGTTGAGGATGTGCTTGGGCGGCAGCAGCGAGCCGAACTCCTTGGCTGCCGCGGTCGCGGCCTTGAAGGCAGTGTAGACCGCGTTCGATTTCGGCGCCGTGGCGAGATAAACGGCGGCCTGGGCAAAGGCGAGCTCGCCCTCTGGCGAGCCTAGATAGTCATAGGCGTCCTTGGCCGCATTGGCCACGACAAGCGCCTGTGGGTCGGCGAGTCCGATATCCTCCACCGCCATGCGCACGAGCCGGCGGCCGAGATAAAGCGGATCCTCGCCGGCATCGAACATGCGAGCAAGATAGTAGAGCGCAGCATCCGGATCGGAGCCGCGCACCGATTTATGCAGCGCCGAGATCAGATTGTAGTGGCCGTCCTGGCCCTTGTCGTAGATCGGCGCACGGCGCTGGATGACGCGCTGCAGGCCTTCCGGCCCGAACACCTCGCCTTTCTTGGCGGCGCGCCAGACTTCCTCAGCCAGCGTCAGCGAGGCGCGGCCGTCGCCATCCGCCATGCGGATCAGCATGGCGCGCGCTTCTTCGTCGAGCGGCAGCGCCCTGCCCTCGGTTTCTTCTGCCCGGGCCAGAAGCTTGGCGATGCTGTCCTCACCCAGCGAACGGAACACCAGCACGCGCGCGCGGGACAAAAGCGCGGCATTCAATTCGAAGGACGGGTTCTCCGTCGTGGCGCCGACCAGCACTACGGTCCCGTCTTCCATCACCGGCAAAAACCCGTCCTGCTGGGCGCGGTTGAAGCGATGGATCTCGTCGACGAAGAGCAGCGTCTGGCGGCCGTTGGCGCGCCTCAGCTTCGCCGCCTCGAAGACTTTCTTGAGGTCCGCGACGCCGGAAAACACGGCAGAGATCTGCTCGAAGGCAAGCTTGGTCTCGCCGGCGAGCAGCCGCGCCACTGTCGTCTTGCCGGTGCCGGGGGGACCCCAGAAGATCATCGAGCCGAGCGAACCCGAATCGATCAACCTGGTCAGCGCGCCGTCAGGTCCGGTCAGATGCTCTTGCCCGACGACCTCGCCGAGGTTTTTTGGGCGCAACCGATCGGCCAGCGGCCGCCCGGGCGGCGCCTTTTCCGGCTCATCGGAACTGAACAGATCTGCCATGCAAGTCTTTTGGTTGAAACGCGGTTCCGCTCGTTTTAGAGCACCATCTTATCCGAACGCCGGTTCTCACTTCTTGCTACGCCGGCCTTCGGTTCGGGATCATGATCATGCTCTAAATGGGCAGATCGCCTCAATAACGCAACACCTGGCGCAGTATCTGCCCGCCGCGCTCGACGGTAAAGCGCCACCAGCGCGTGTCCTGCTGGGCAACCTGCGCCAGTGTCGCCGCGGTCTCGATGGTGGTGCCGTTCACCTCGCGCACGATATCGCCCGGCTGGAAACCGAAATCGGCGGCCGGCGAATCGCGGCTGATATCGATGACGGTGACGCCCTTGAGATCGGTGCGAAGGCCAAGCCGCTGGGCAAGCCTGGGCGACAGTTCCGCCACCTTGGCGCCGGAAAAGGGACTGCGGCCACGCAAGGTGACCTCGCTGGGCTTGGCGCCTTCCGGCGCGCGCTCCAGCGGAATCTCCAACGTCGCCTGCTGCCCCTTGCTCAGCACGGCGAAGGTCGCCTTGGTGCCGATCGACAGCGTCGCCATGCGGTAGTCGAGCGCCTCGATGCTTTCGACCGGCGTGTTGTTGAGCGACAGGATGACGTCGCCAGGCTTCAGGCCGGCCTTGCCAGCAGGCCCGGTGGCGTCCACGGACGACACCAATGCGCCGGTGGGTTTCTCCATGCCGAGCGACTCTGCGATCTGCGGCGTCACCAGTTCGAATTCCGCTCCGATATAGGGACGCTCGAAGAAGTCGAGCCCGGCCTTGGCGGCGTCGGCGAAGGCGCGCACCATGTTCGAAGGAATGGCGAAGCCGATGCCGATCGAACCGCCGCTGCGGCTGTAGATGGCCGTGTTGATGCCGACCAGCTGGCCGCCCATGTTGATCAGGGCGCCGCCGGAGTTTCCGGGATTGATGGCGGCATCGGTCTGGATGAAATAGCCCGAATCCGAAACGCCGATATGGCTGCGGGCGAGCGCCGAGACAATGCCGCTGGTGGTGGTCTGGCCGACACCGAACGGATTGCCGATGGCGAGCACAAGGTCGCCGACCTCAAGCGCGTCGGAATCGCCGATGGCAATCACCGGAAACGGCTTGTCGGCCGAGATCTTGAGCACCGCGAGATCGAGTGTCTCGTCCTTGAGCATGACCTTTGAGGTGAACTCGCGCCCGTCGGCGGTCGCGACCTTCACCTCGTCAGCATCTTTGATGACGTGGAAGTTGGTGACGATCACGCCGCTCGGATCGACCAGCACGCCGGAACCCAGCGAGGACTGGGCGCGCGGCTGGGCACGGCCGAAGAACTCCTCGAAGAAGGGATCGCCTTCGAAAGGTGACGTCACCTTTGCGGTCTGCGAGGCATAGACATTCACGACGGCCGGCGCCGTCTGCTTGACCAGCGGCGCGAAGGAGAGCTGCACCTCCTCGCGGCCGAACGGCACGCGCTTGTCGGGGCCGGACGTGCCGTTCTCGCCTTCGACGCCATGCAACAGATCGGTCAGCACGTCGGAGAGGCCCGGATCGGCCGGCTTGGCGGCGTCCTCGGCAAAAGCCTGTCTTGCGGCCGGTGCCGCGGCGAAGACCGCCAGCGCGGCAACAAGAAACAGTCGTTTGAGGTGCATTCTCGAATCCCTCCAGATAGGGCGCCATTGTCTCGACGAATGTGCAGAATGAAAGGCTAATGCACACAAATGCGACACTTGTCGCGCAAAAGCTTGAGCCTGGGCGTGAAATTCCGCTCACCCGCTCAAACCTGCTCCAAATGCAAAAGGGGCCCGTAGGCCCCTCGAAGTCATTGACGAAACAGCGACCTCAGGCGGCCGCGGCTTCCTCGTTGGCGCCCTCAGCCTCTATGCGGGCGCGGTCGGCGGCGCCCTTGGCCGAGGTATCGCGATCGACGAATTCGATCACCGCCATCGCGGCGTTGTCGCCCTTGCGGAAGCCCGCCTTCATGATGCGCAGATAGCCGCCATTGCGGGTGGCGTAGCGCGGGGCGATGGTCTCGAACAGACGCTTGACGACGCCTTCATTGCCGATCTGCGCGATCACCTGGCGGCGGGCGTGCAGGTCGCCGCGCTTGCCGAGCGTCACGAGCTTCTCGACGATCGGACGCAGGTCCTTCGCCTTCGGCAAGGTGGTGACGATCTGCTCGTGCTCGATCAGCGACACGGCGAGATTGGCGAACATCGACTTGCGGTGGCTGATGCTGCGGGCGAAACGACGGCCTTTGAAACCGTGGCGCATGGCTCTTTTCCTTCTTCAGTTGTTCAAGAGGCCACGGCCTCTGATGGTTTTCCGCATGACCGTCGGATCGAGCGGCTCTCGCCGCCGATCCTTGGAATTCATGCTCAATATTGGTCTTCGTAACGCTTGGCGAGGTCTTCGATGTTTTCCGGCGGCCAGTCCGGCACTTCCATGCCGAGATGGAGGCCCATGGCCGCCAGCACTTCCTTGATCTCGTTCAGCGACTTGCGGCCGAAGTTCGGGGTGCGCAGCATCTCGGCTTCGGTCTTCTGGATCAGGTCGCCGATGTAGACGATGTTGTCGTTCTTCAGGCAGTTGGCCGAACGCACCGAAAGCTCGAGCTCGTCGACCTTCTTGAGCAGCGCCGGGTTGAAGGCGAGCTCGGTGACGGCCTCGGTGGCGACTTCCTTCTGCGGCTCGTCGAAGTTGACGAACAGGCCAAGCTGGTCCTGCAGGATGCGAGCGGCGAAAGCGACCGCGTCCTCGCCCGAAATCGAGCCGTTGGTCTCGATCGTCATGGTCAGCTTGTCATAGTCGAGAACCTGGCCCTCGCGGGTGTTCTCGACCTTGTAGGAGACCTTCTTGACCGGCGAATAGAGGCTGTCGACCGGGATCAGCCCGATCGGCGCGTCCTCGGCGCGGTTGCGCTCGGCCGGCACATAGCCCTTGCCGGTGTCGACGGTGAACTCCATGCGGATCTCGGCGCCCTCGTCCAGCGTGCAGATCACGTGGTCGGGGTTGAGGATCTCGACGTCGCCGACCGTCTGGATGTCGCCGGCGAGCACGGCGCCCGGGCCCTGCTTGCGCACGACCATGCGCTTGGGGCCATCGCCTTCCATGCGGATGGCGATTTCCTTGATGTTGAGCACGATGTCGGTCACGTCCTCGCGCACGCCGGCGATGGACGAGAATTCGTGCAGCACGCCGTCGATCTGCACGGCGGTGACAGCCGCGCCGCGCAGCGAAGACAGAAGCACACGCCGCAGCGCGTTGCCCAGCGTCAGGCCAAAGCCGCGTTCGAGCGGCTCGGCCACCAGCGTGGTCAGCGTCTTCTTCTTCGACGAGAACTCGATCTTGTTCGGCTTGATCAGTTCCTGCCAGTTTTTCTGGATCATAAAAGTCTTCCTTCCTTTGCCCCGCCACCATCCAATCGTGGCGGGCGACACGGAAAACCGCGGAGGATCGCCTTGGCGTTCGCGCGGCGTTTAAAAATCAGACGCGGCGCTTCTTGCGCGGGCGGCAGCCATTGTGCGGGATCGGCGTCACGTCACGGATCGAGGTGATGGTGAAGCCCGCCGCCTGCAGCGCGCGGAGCGCCGATTCACGACCGGAGCCGGGTCCGCAGACCTCGACCTCGAGCATGCGCATGCCGTGTTCCTGCGCCTTCTTGGCGACGTCCTCGGCAGCCATCTGGGCTGCGAACGGGGTCGACTTGCGCGAACCCTTGAAACCCTGGGCACCGGCCGACGACCAGGCGATCGAATTGCCCTGCGCGTCGGTGATGGTGATCATGGTGTTGTTGAAGGTCGAATTGACGTGGGCAACGCCCGACGAAATGTTCTTGCGTTCGCGACGGCGAACACGAGCGGCTTCCTTGGCCATGGTATTCCTTTCAGTTGATCTCTACACCGCCGTAATGCCAGCGGCTCCACCTTGGAAAAGCGAGTAGTGAGTAGGGAATAGCGAACAGGGTCCCCTACTCGCTAACCGCTACTCGCTATTCGCTCAATTACTTCTTCTTGCCGGCGATCGCCTTGGCCGGGCCCTTGCGGGTGCGGGCGTTGGTATGCGTGCGCTGGCCGCGGACCGGCAGCGAGCGACGGTGACGCAGGCCGCGGTAGCAGCCGAGGTCCATGAGCCGCTTGATGTTCATCGAGACTTCGCGGCGCAGGTCGCCTTCGACCTGGTAGTCGCGGTCGATCGTCTCGCGGATCTGCAGCACTTCCGCGTCGGTCAGCTGGTTGACGCGGCGGTCCGCCGGGATGCCGACCTTGTCGACGATCTCCTGGGCAAACTTCTTGCCGATGCCGTGAATGTACTGAAGCGCGATGACGACGCGCTTGTTGGTCGGAATGTTGACGCCGGCTATACGAGCCATTTTCTTCTCTTTCTCCATTTGGGCCGGACGAGCCGGCGCTGTCGAAGTTGCCCCGCGTCCGGTGGAGGCCGGCCCTTGCGGGAGTTTCCTGGTTCAAAGCGGATGCCTTGCCCGCAAGGGCAAGCAAAGTCCATGCCTGATAGGAAGACGGGCCGCCATACCCCAACGGACCACTCCAGTCAAGCGCAATCGTTAATTGTCGCCAAGCGCTATCTTTAGTTGGCGGCGCGGTCTAGTTCACCGCGGCCGCGAGCACCTTGCCGATCTCGGCGGTCACGGCATCGATACTGGCCATGCCATCGACAGTCTTGAGCTTGCCCTTGGCGTAGTAGTAGCCGGTCAGCGGCGCCGTCTTCTTGTAGTATTCGCGCAGGCGTTCCTCGAACACCTCCGGGTTGTCGTCCTTGCGCACAGGCTGGCCGGCGGCCTTGGCGTCCTCGGCGCGTTTGACGATTCGGCCAACCAGCGCCTTGTCGTCGACGACGAGCTCTATGACGGTGTCGAGCGCTATGCCGCGTTCGGCAAGCATGGCGTCGACCGCGTCGGCCTGGACCAGCGTGCGCGGATAGCCGTCGAGGATGAATCCCTTGGCGCAATCCGGCTGATCGATACGCTCGGCGACGATGGCGTTGACGATCGCATCCGAGACCAGCTCACCGGCATCCATCACCGCCTTGGCACGCTTGCCGACCTCGGTTCCGGCCTGGACGGCGGCACGCAGCATGTCACCCGTCGAGAGCTGGGGGATGCCGTGTTTTTCAACCAGTCTTTGTGCTTGTGTCCCCTTGCCCGCTCCTGGCGGCCCAAGCAAAATCAGCCTCATCTGCTCCTCTTCCCCCCGCGCAACTTCGACTTCTTGATCAGGCCCTCATACTGGTGCGCGATCAGGTGACCCTGAATCTGCGCCACCGTATCGAGCGTGACACTGACCACGATCAGAAGCGATGTGCCACCGAGGTAGAAAGGTACGCCAGTCGCCGAAATCAGGAACTCCGGCAGCAGACAGACCAGCACCAGGTAAATGGCGCCGATGACGGTAATGCGCGTCAGAACATAGTCGATATAGTCGGCGGTGCGCTCGCCCGGCCGATAACCCGGGATGAAGCCGGAGTGCTTCTTGAGCTGGTCGGCCGTGTCCTTCGGGTTGAAGACGATCGCCGTGTAGAAGAAGGCGAAGAAGATGATCATGCCCGCATAGAAGATCATGTAGAGCGGCTGGCCGTGGCCGAGCGAGGCGAGGATCGTGCTTGCCCAGGCCGGCAGGTTGGTCGCCTGCGAGAAGCCCGCCACGGTCGCCGGCAGAAGCAGCAGCGAGGACGCGAAGATCGGCGGGATGACGCCGGAGGTGTTGAGCTTCAGCGGCAAATGCGAGGTATCGCCCTGGAACATGCGATTGCCGACCTGGCGCTTCGGATACTGGATGAGCAGGCGCCGCTGCGCGCGTTCGAAGAAGACGATGAGCGCAATGACGATGATGGCCAGCACGATGATCGCGAGGATGAGGCCCGTCGACAGCGCGCCGGTACGGCCGAGTTCCAGCGTGCCGGAGATCGCGCGCGGCAGGCCCGCGACGATGCCGGAGAAGATGATCAGCGAAATGCCGTTGCCGATGCCGCGCGCGGTGATCTGCTCGCCGAGCCACATCAGGAACATGGTGCCGCCGACGAGCGTGACGACCGTCGAGATGCGGAAGAACATGCCGGGATCGTTGACGATGCCGTTGCCGCCCTCGAGGCCGATCGAAATGCCGTAGGCCTGGATCAGCGCCAGGAGCACGGTGCCGTAGCGCGTGTACTGGTTGATGATCTTGCGGCCCTGCTCGCCTTCCTTCTTCAGCGTTTCCAGCGACGGGATGACCGAGGTCATCAGCTGCATGATGATGGAGGCGGAGATGTAGGGCATGATGCCCAGCGCGAAGATCGCCATGCGCTGCACGGCGCCGCCGGCGAACATGTTGAACATGCCGAGCACGCCCTTGCTCTGCGAGGAGAAGGCCTGGGCGAAAGCATCGGGGTTGATGCCGGGAAGCGGGATATAAGTGCCGAGGCGGTAGACGAGCAGCGCGCCGATGGTGAACCAGATGCGCTTCTTGAGATCCTCGGCCTTGGCGAAGGCCGCGAAATTCAGATTGGAGGCTAGTTGTTCAGCAGCCGAGGCCATGCCTGATTCTCCGCTAGAGCATGATGCCGAAAAATGTGGAACGGTTTTCGGACGACATCATGCTCTACTTCTTTGATTTCTACGTCGCGCTCGATGCCGCAGCTCAGGCGGCGCGTGTCACCGAAGCTCACGAGATAAGCTCGGGACCGTAAACATGCAAGCGGCCGCGTTGACGCGGCCGCCCAATTCATCCGGTCAAAGCGCGGTTCGACGGAATATGCGAAGTCATCCCAGCCGGCCGCGCTTCAAATCGCCGTTACTCGGCGGCGGCCGCTTCCGGCAGCTTCACCGAACCGCCGGCCTTCTCGATTTTCTCGATCGCGGCCTTGGAGGCGCCGGCGACGTCGAAGGACAGCTTGGCTTTGAGTTCGCCGTCGGAGAGCACGCGCACGCCGTCCTTGGCGCGGCGGATGACGCCGGCGGCAACCAGGGCCTCGGCCGTCACGGTCGCCTTGGCGTCGAGCTTCTTGGCGTCGATAGCAGCCTGGATGCGGGCCAGCGACACGACCGTGAAGCTCTTGGCGAAGATGTTGTTGAAGCCACGCTTCGGCAGGCGCCGGTAGAGCGGCATCTGGCCACCCTCGAAGCCGTTGATGGCAACGCCGGAGCGGGCCTTCTGGCCCTTGACGCCGCGACCGGCGGTCTTGCCCGAGCCGGAACCGATGCCGCGGCCGAGACGCTTCTTGGAGTGCGTCGCGCCGTCCTTGTCACGCAGATCGTTGAGTTTCATGTTTCTTCTCCTGCCCTTCCGTTCAGGCCTCGTCCACGACGCGGACGAGGTGCTGGACGGCGGCGATCATGCCGCGCACCGCAGGGGTATCTTCCAGCGTGCGCCGCTTGTGCATCTTGTTCAGGCCGAGGCCGACCAGCGTCGCGCGCTGCTCCTTCGGCCGGCGGATCGGGGAGCCGATCTGCTCGACGGTGATGGTCTTGTTAGCTTTCTTGGCCATGGTCGAAATCCCTGGTCAGCGTCGACTATTCTTCAGCCGCAACGGCGGTGCCGCGGCGGGCCTGAAGGGTCGAGTACTTGATGCCGCGCGCGGCAGCCACATCCTTCGGATGCATCTGGCTCTTCAGCGCGTCGAAGGTGGCGCGAACCATGTTGTAGGGGTTCGACGAACCCATCGACTTGGCGACCACGTCATGCATGCCGAGCGTCTCAAAGACGGCGCGCATCGGACCGCCGGCGATGATGCCGGTACCCTGCTTGGCGGCGCGCAGCAGAACGCGTCCGGCGCCCCAGCGGCCCTCGACGTCGTGATGCAGCGTGCGGCCCGAACGCAGCGGCACGAAGATCATGTCGCGCTTGGCCGACTCGGTTGCCTTGCGGATCGCTTCCGGCACTTCGCGCGCCTTGCCGTGGCCGAAGCCGACGCGGCCCTTCTGGTCGCCGACGACGACGAGAGCAGCAAAACCGAAACGACGGCCGCCCTTCACCACCTTGGCGACGCGGTTGATGTGGACGAGCTTGTCCACCATGCCGTCGTCACGCTCTTCGCGCTCGCGGCCGCGGCCGCCTTCTCTACGTTCCTGTGCCATATCCTGTTCCTTGTTCTTTTCCGGAAGCACGGGTTGCTGTTTGCCGACGCCGCTTTAGGGTCGCCGGCGGCGAACTTTTCCTTTGCATGATCTTGTCCGAAAAGTCTGCAACTTTTCGCTGCGCGGACCTCTCGGTTCGGGATCAAGCATTAGAAGCTGAGACCGCCTTCGCGGGCAGCCTCGGCCAGCGCCTTGACGCGGCCGTGATAGATGTACGGGCCGCGGTCGAAGACGACTTCCTTGACGCCGGCCTTGGCGGCACGCTCGGCGATCAGCTTGCCGACCGCGGCCGCGGCTGCGGTGTCGGCGCCGGTCTTGAGCGAACCCTTGAGGTCCTTCTCCAGCGTTGAGGCGGCGGCCAGCGTGTGGCCGTTGGCGTCGTCGATCACCTGGACGTAGATGTTCTTCGAGGTGCGGTGCACCGAAAGCCTCGGACGCTCGCCGGCGACCTTCTTCAGCTGGCGGCGCACGCGCTGTGCGCGGCGCTGGATGGTTTCTTTGGGGCTTGCCATAATGTCAGTTCCTTGCCTTCAGAAAACGGGGGCAACCCTGTGCGGTAGGCCAAGCCTCCCGCGGCCGCTCCCCGCGGCGTTACACTTCTGCGGCTTGGCCCTTTTTCGAAAAGTCTGCAACTTCTCGGGGCCAGGCCTATTACTTCTTCTTGCCTTCCTTGCGCACGATGCGCTCGTCGGCATAGCGCACGCCCTTGCCCTTATAGGGCTCGGGACCGCGATATTCGCGGATCTCGGCGGCGACCTGGCCGACCTGCTGCTTGTCGATGCCCGAGACCGTGATTTCGGTCGGCTTCGGCACCGTGATGGTGATGCCCTGCGGCGTCTGATAGACCACGTCGTGGCTGAAGCCGAGCGCCAGCTGCAGGTTCTTGCCCTGCAACGCCGCGCGATAGCCGACGCCGGTGATCTCGAGCTTCTTCTCGAAGCCGTCCTTCACGCCCTGCAGGATGTTGACGATCTGCGTGCGCGACATGCCCCACTTGGAGCGGGCGGTCTTGGTCTGGTCGCGCGGCTCGACGGAGATCTCGTTGTTCTCCATCTTCACCAGCACTTCGTCGTTCACCACGAACTTCAGCTCGCCCTTGGGGCCCTTCGCCGTCACGGTCTGGCCGTTGACGGACGCGGTCACGCCTTGCGGCAGCGAAACGGGTTTCTTTCCGATACGAGACATTTTGTTGTCCTCGTCACTTCTTTCGTTTCAGGTTCCAGTTCCCGGGCGCGATCCCGAGAACCGAAGCCCATTCATCAATCTCGCGCCGGATCAGAAGATCTGGCAGAGGATTTCGCCGCCGACATTCTGCTCGCGTGCTTCATGGTCGGCCATGACGCCCTTCGGCGTCGAAAGGATGGCGATGCCGAGGCCGTTGGCGACGTGCGGGATCGACTTGGCCGAGACATAGACGCGACGGCCAGGCTTCGAGACGCGCTCGATCTCGCGCACAACCGGGGCGCCGTCGAAATATTTCAGCTCGATCTCGATTTCCGACTTGCCGTTTTCGAAGTCGGTCTGGCTGTAGTCGCGGATATAGCCTTCCGACTTCAGCACTTCGAGGACGCGGGCACGCAGACGCGAGGCCGGGGTCGAAACGCTCGACTTCTTGCGGCCATAGGCGTTGCGGATGCGGGTCAGCATATCGCCGAGAGGATCGCTCAATGACATCTCAGTGTCTCCTTACCAGCTCGACTTGACCAGGCCCGGGATCTGGCCGGTATTGCCCAGATCGCGAAGCGCGATACGCGAAAGCTTCAGCTTGCGATAGTAGGCGCGCGGGCGGCCCGTCACCTCGCAGCGATTGCGGATGCGGATCTTGGCCGAGTTGCGCGGCAGCGCCGAAAGCTTCAACTGGGCGCGGAAACGCTCTTCCATCGGCTTGGACTGATCCATGATGATGGCCTTGAGCGCCGTGCGCTTGGCGGCGTACTGGTCGGCGAGCTTGCGGCGCCGGTTGTTCTTCTCGACTGAGCTGGTCTTTGCCATTTCAGATGTTTCCTTTTTCGCTGCCGTTACTGGCGGAAGGGGAAGTTGAAGGCCTTGAGCAGCGCTCTTGCCTCGTCGTCCGTCTTCGCCGTCGTACAAACGATGACGTCCATGCCCCAGACCTGATCAACCTTGTCGTAGTTGATCTCCGGGAACACGATGTGTTCCTTGATGCCCATGGCGTAGTTGCCACGGCCGTCAAAGCTCTTCGGGTTCAGCCCGCGGAAGTCGCGAACGCGCGGCAGCGCGATGTTCACGAGGCGGTCGAGGAACTCGTACATGCGTTCCTTGCGCAGCGTGACCTTGGCGCCGATCGGCATGTTCTCGCGCACCTTGAAGCCGGCAATCGAGTTGCGGGCGCGGGTGACGACGGCCTTCTGGCCGGCGATCAGCGCGAGATCCTCGGCCGCGACCGAGGGCTTCTTGGAGTCCGCGGTTGCTTCGCCGACACCCATGTTCAGCACGATCTTGTCGATGCGCGGAACCTGCATGTCATTGTCGTAGCCGAACTGCTCCTGCATCGCCTTGCGGATGGTCTCGTTGTAGACCTTCTTGAGGCGCGGCTCGTTCTTGGCAGTTGCCTGCTTGGTTTCAGCCTTAGCCATTGATGACTTCTCCCGAACGCTTGGCGACGCGCACCTTCTTGCCATCCTTCTGGATGGTGAAGCCGACGCGGGTCGGCTTGCCGTCCTTGGGGTCGGCCAGCGCGATATTCGACAGGTGGATCGGCGCTTCCTTGGTGATGATCCCGGCCTCTTGCGACTGGGTCTGCTTCTGGTGACGGCGAATGAGGTTCACGCCGCGGACGACCGCGGTGTCTTCCTTCGGCTGCACCGACAGGACTTCGCCCGAACGGCCCTTGTCCTTGCCGGCAAGCACGACGACCTTGTCGCCTTTTTTGATCTTTTGCATTGGTCCGGCTCCTTACAGCACTTCAGGCGCGAGCGAGATGATCTTCATGTGGTTCTTGGCGCGCAATTCGCGCGGAACCGGTCCGAAGATACGGGTGCCGATCGGCTCTTTCTTATTGTCGACGAGAACGGCCGCGTTCTTGTCGAAACGGATCACGCTGCCGTCCGGGCGGCGGATGTCCTTGGCCGTGCGAACCACGACCGCCTTCATCACATCGCCCTTCTTAACGCGGCCGCGCGGAATGGCTTCCTTGATCGACACCACGATGATGTCGCCGACGGAGGCGTATTTCCGCTTCGAGCCGCCCAGCACCTTGATGCACATGACACGACGGGCGCCGGAATTATCCGCGACGTCGAGGTTTGTTTGCATCTGAATCATGACTGGCCGCCTTCTTCTTTTCTAACGGGACGGGTTTTTCACCCCTCCCCGGTCTGTCCAAAATTCGGTTCGTTCGCCCGGATCAAGCCTGATCCGAAGAGACGACAACCCAGCGCTTGTCCTTGGAAATCGGCTTCGATTCCTGGATGAACACCTGGTCGCCGACCTTGTGGGCGTTGTTCTCGTCGTGCGCCTTGTACTTCTTGGTCATGCGCACGGTCTTCTTCATCACGGGATGCGTGAAGCGACGCTCGACCTTGACCACGACCGTCTTCTCGTTCTTGTCGCTGACGACGGTGCCCTGCAGGATGCGCTTTGGCATGGTCTTAACCCTTCTTGGCCGCGGCTTTTTCCGCGGCGATGGTCTTGATGCGCGCGATGTCCTTGCGGACCTGCTTCACGCGCGCGGTCTTTTCGAGCTGGCCGGTGGCCTTCTGGAAGCGCAGGTTGAACTGCTCCTTCTTGAGAGCGGCCAGGTCGTCGGTCAGCTGATCCTGGGTCTTGGTCCGGATGTCTTCGGCTTTCATGATCGCCTGTCCTTATTCTGCGATGCGCTGCACGAAGCGCGTCTTGACCGAGAGCTTGGCGGCGCCGAGACGCAGCGCTTCACGAGCGGTCTCCTCGCTGACGCCGTCGATCTCGAACATGATACGGCCGGGCTTGACGCGCGCCGCCCAGTAGTCGACGGCGCCCTTGCCCTTACCCATACGGACTTCGGTCGGCTTTGAGGTGACCGGCAGGTCCGGGAACACCCGGATCCAGACGCGGCCGGCGCGCTTCATCTCGCGGGTGATCGCGCGGCGGGCCGCCTCGATCTCGCGCGCGGTGACGCGGTTCGGCTCAAGCGCCTTCAGCCCGAAACCGCCGAAATCCAGATTGGTGCCGCCCTTGGCGGCACCGTGGATACGGCCCTTGAACTGCTTGCGGAACTTTGTGCGCTTTGGCTGCAGCATCGTTCTAACTCCAAATTCTCAAATGTCTCAGGCGTTCTCGCGACGTCGGCCGCGTTCGCGCTCACCGCCAGCACCGCCGCCGCCATGCGCGGCATCGCCTTCGGTTGCACGGCGCTCGGAAGCCATAGGGTCATGCTCGAGGATCTCGCCCTTGAACACCCACACCTTGACGCCGCAGATGCCGTAGGCCGTGTTCGCCTCGGCCGTGCCGTAGTCGACGTCGGCGCGCAGCGTATGCAGCGGCACGCGGCCTTCGCGGTACCACTCCATGCGCGCGATCTCGGCGCCGCCAAGACGGCCAGAGCAGTTGATGCGGATGCCTTCGGCGCCGAGACGCATGGCCGACTGAACGGCACGCTTCATGGCGCGGCGGAACGCGATGCGGCGCTCGAGCTGCTGGGCGATCGACTGGGCGACCAGCGTGGCGTCGATTTCCGGCTTGCGCACTTCAACGATGTTGAGGTGCGTTTCGGACTTCGTCATCTCGGTCAGCTTCTTGCGAAGCTTCTCGATGTCGGCGCCCTTCTTGCCGATGATGAGGCCCGGACGCGCGGCGTGGATGGTGACGCGGCACTTCTTGTGCGGACGCTCGATCACGACCTTCGAGATCGCGGCCTGCTTGAGTTCCTTCTCAAGATACTTGCGGATCTTGAGGTCCTCGTGCAGCAGTTGGCCGTATTCGCCGGTGTTCGCGAACCAGCGCGAATCCCAGGTACGGTTGATGCCGAGACGCAGCCCGATCGGATTGACTTTCTGGCCCATTATGCGGCCTCCCCTTTTTCCTCGACTTCACGAACGACGATCGTGAGGTGCGAGAACGGCTTTTCGATACGGCTGGCGCGGCCGCGGCCACGAGCGTGGAAGCGCTTCATGACGATCGACTTGCCGACATAGGCTTCCGCCACGATCAGAGCGTCGACGTCGAGGTCGTGATTGTTTTCCGCATTGGCGATCGCCGACTCCAGCGTCTTCTTGACCGTGCCGGAAATCCGCTTGGCCGAGAATTCGAGGTCGGAAAGCGCTGTCGCGACCTTCTTGCCGCGGATCAGCGCGGCAACCAGGTTGAGCTTCTGCGGGCTGATGCGGATCGTGCGCAGAACGGCACGCGCCTCGTTATCAGCAAGCCTGCGCGGAGCTTTGGCCTTGCCCATGATTATTTCCTCTTCGCCTTCTTATCCGCGCCGTGACCGTAATAGGTCCGGGTCGGAGCGAATTCACCGAACTTGTGGCCGACCATGTCCTCGTTCACCGAGACGGGAACGTGCTTCTGGCCGTTGTAGACACCGAAGGTGAAGCCGACGAACTGCGGCAGGATGGTGGAGCGACGGCTCCACATCTTGATCACCTCATTGCGACCACCTTCACGAACCTTGTCCACCTTCTTGAGAAGGTAGCCGTCGATAAAGGGGCCTTTCCAAATCGAACGAGTCACTTGGCGTTACCTCTTCTTAGCTCTTGCGCTGATGACGCGAGCGCAGGATGAACTTGTCGGTCGCCTTGTTGGACCGCGTCTTCTTGCCCTTGGTCGGCTTGCCCCAGGGCGAAACCGGATGACGGCCACCCGACGTGCGGCCTTCGCCGCCGCCATGCGGATGGTCGACCGGGTTCATGGCCACGCCGCGATTGTGCGGGCGCTTGCCGCGCCACACGGTGCGACCGGCCTTGCCGTCGTTGATGTTGCCGTGGTCGGGGTTCGACACGGCGCCGACGGTGGCCATGCAAGAGCCGTGCACGACACGCTGCTCGCCCGAGTTGAGGCGCAGGATCGCCATGCCCTGGTCGCGGCCGACGAGCTGGGCGTAACCGCCAGCCGAACGGGCAACCTGGCCGCCCTTGCCCGGCTTCAGCTCGATGTTGTGGACGATCGTGCCGACCGGCATCGAGGCCAGAGGCATCGCGTTGCCCGGCTTCACGTCGACCGCTTCGCCGGCCACGATCTTGTCGCCGGCAGCAAGACGCTGCGGGGCCAGGATGTAGGACAGCTCGCCGTCGTCATACTTGATCAACGCGATGAAGGCGGTGCGGTTCGGATCGTATTCGATACGCTCGACCGTGCCGACGACGTCGTACTTCTTACGCTTGAAGTCGATGATGCGGTACGAACGCTTGTGACCGCCGCCGATGAAGCGGGCCGTGATGCGGCCGTAGTTGTTGCGGCCGCCCGACTTGGTCAGGCCTTCGGTCAGGCCCTTGACGGGCTTGCCCTTGTAGAGGCCCGAGCGGTCGACGATGACCAGCTGGCGGGTGCTCGGCGTTACCGGGTTGAATTTCTTAAGTGCCATTGTCCTGTCCTCGCGGCCTTGCTCAGAGACCCGTCGCGACGTCGATCGACTGGCCGTCGGCCAGCGTCACAACCGCCTTCTTGACGTCGCCCTGGCGGCCAACGGTGCCGCGGAAGCGCTTGATCTTGCCCTTGCGGACGAGCGTGTTCACAGCCGTCACCTTGACGCCGAAGAGAGCCTCCACGGCAGCCTTGATTTCCGGCTTCGACGCCTTCTTGGCGACGTTGAAGACGACCTGGTTCTGCTCGGAAGCCATGGTCGACTTTTCGGTGATCGCCGGCGAGACGATCACGTCGTAGTGACGGAGGTCGGTCATTTAAAGCGCTCCTCGAGAGCCTCGACGGCGGCCTTCGAAAGGACCAGCGTGCCGCGGCGCAGAATGTCGTAGACGTTGATGCCCTGGATGGGCAGCACGTCGATGTTCGGAATGTTGGTCGCGGCCAGCTTGAAGTTCTGATCAAGCTCGGCGCCACCGATGACCAGGGCGTTGGTCAGCCCCAGCGTCTCGAAATTCGCCACCAGCGCCTTGGTCTTGGCTTCGGTGAGCTTCAGCTCGTCGACGATGATCAGCGAAGCGCTCTTGGCCTTGGCCGAGAGAGCGTGCTTGAGGCCAAGCGCACGAACCTTCTTCGGCAGCTCGTGCTCATGGCTGCGTACGACCGGGCCGTGTGCCTTGCCGCCGCCGCGGAACTGCGGAGCGCGAGCCGAGTGGTGACGGGCGCGGCCGGTACCCTTCTGCTTGTACATCTTGGCGCCGGTGCGCGCGATTTCGGCGCGGCCCTTGGCCTTGTGCGTGCCCTGCTGCTTCTTGGCGAGCTGCCAGCGCACGACGCGCTGCAGGATGTCCTCGCGCGGGTCAAGGCCGAAAATCTCCTCGGAGAGTTCCACCTTGCCGGCGTCCTTGCCGCCCAGCGTTGTGATCTTGAGATCCATTATTCGGCTCCCTCAGTGGCCGGGGCTTCGTTCTTGGCGGCAGCGGCGCGGACCGCGGCCGGCTTCGGCGCATTGGCCGGCAGCGCAACCTTGGCGGCGTCGCGAACCAGGATCCAGGCGCCCTTGACGCCGGGAACCGCGCCGCGGATCAGGATCAGGCCGCGATCGGCATCGGTCGAGACGACCTCGACATTCTGCGTGGTGACGCGGGTGTCGCCCATGTGGCCGGCCATCTTCTTGCCCTTGAACACCTTGCCGGGGTCCTGGCGCTGGCCGGTCGAACCGTGCGTGCGGTGCGAGACCGAGTTACCGTGCGTGGCGCGGCCACCGCCCATGTGGTGCCGCTTGATCACGCCCTGGAAACCCTTGCCGGTCGAGGTGCCGGTGACGTCCACCTTCTGGCCGGCGACGAAATGCTCGACGGTCAGCTCGGCGCCGACGTCGATCATGTTGTCGGCGGAGACGCGGAACTCGGCCACCTTGGCCTTGGGCTCGACGGAAGCGGCGGCGAAATGGCCGCGCATCGCCTTCGACGTGTTCTTCACCTTGGCAAGGCCAACGCCGAGCTGGACGGCGGTGTAGCCGTTCTTCTCCTGCGTGCGCTGGGCCACGACCTGGCAGTTCTCCATCTGGAGAACGGTGACGGGAACGTGTTCGCCGGCATCGTTATAGATGCGGGTCATTCCCACCTTCTTTGCAATCACACCTGAACGCATCGGTTCAATTCCTTTAGAGTTCCGGGCCAGGGGCACCGCCCCTTACCGCTCTCTCATTCCCTTAGAGCTTGATCTCGACGTCGACACCGGCGGCCAGATCGAGCTTCATCAAAGCATCGACCGTCTGCGGGGTCGGATCGACGATGTCGAGCAGCCGCTTGTGCGTGCGCATCTCGAACTGTTCGCGGCTCTTCTTGTCGACGTGGGGCGACCGGTTGACCGTGAATTTTTCGATCCGCGTCGGCAGCGGGATGGGGCCGCGGACGTTGGCGCCGGTGCGCTTGGCGGTCGACACGATTTCGCGCGTCGAGGCGTCGAGCACCCGGTGATCAAACGCCTTAAGGCGGATGCGGATATTCTGTCCGTTCATGCGTCAATTCCTTGTTCTGGCGCGGCGCGGGCAGCTCCCGCGCCCGCGACAGATCGGTTTCAGTCCAAATTACTCTTTGATGGTGACGACGATGCCGGCACCGACGGTGCGGCCGCCTTCACGGATGGCGAAGCGCAGCTTCTCTTCCATCGCGATCGGCACGATCAGCTCGACGTCGACGGTGATGTTGTCGCCGGGCATCACCATTTCGGTGCCGGCCGGCAGCGTCACGATGCCCGTCACGTCCGTCGTGCGGAAGTAGAACTGCGGACGGTAGTTGGTGAAGAACGGCGTGTGACGGCCGCCCTCGTCCTTGGTCAGGATGTAGGCTTCGGCCACGAACTTCTTGTGCGGCTTGACCGTGCCGGGCTTGGCCAGAACCTGGCCGCGCTCCACGCCTTCACGGTCGACGCCGCGCAGCAGCGCGCCGATGTTGTCGCCGGCCTGGCCCTGGTCGAGCAGCTTGCGGAACATCTCAACGCCCGTGCAGGTCGTCTTGGTGGTCGGACGGATGCCGACGATCTCCAGCTCCTCGCCGACCTTGACCACGCCGCGCTCGACGCGGCCGGTCACAACCGTGCCGCGGCCCGAGATCGAGAACACGTCCTCGATCGGCATCAGGAACGGCTTGTCCAGCGGACGAACCGGCGTCGGGATATAGGCGTCGACCTGCGCCATCAGCTCGCGGATGGCGTCCTCGCCGATGGTCTTGTTGGAATCTTCCAACGCAGCCAGCGCCGAACCCTTGACGATCGGAATGTCGTCGCCGGGGAACTCGTTCTTCGACAGAAGCTCGCGAACCTCGAGCTCGACCAGCTCCAGCAACTCGGCATCGTCGACCTGGTCGACCTTGTTCAGGAACACCACGATCGAGGGCACGCCGACCTGGCGGGCAAGCAGGATGTGCTCGCGGGTCTGCGGCATCGGACCGTCGGCGGCCGAAACCACCAGGATCGCGCCGTCCATCTGCGCCGCACCCGTGATCATGTTCTTCACATAGTCGGCGTGGCCGGGGCAGTCGACATGGGCATAGTGACGGTTGGCCGTCTCATACTCGACATGCGCCGTCGAGATCGTGATGCCGCGCGCCTTCTCTTCCGGTGCTGCGTCAATCTGGTCATAGCGCTTGTATTCGCCAAAATACTTCGTGATCGCCGCCGTCAGCGACGTCTTGCCATGATCGACGTGACCGATCGTGCCAATGTTCACATGCGGCTTGGTGCGCTCGAATTTACCTTTTGCCATGTGATCTCTCCAATCCTGCTTGCCCGCGCGGGCCTTGAATTAAGGTCTCGTGCAACCCGCTCGAGTTACGCGTATTTCTTCTGAACTTCCTGGGCGACCGCGGTCGGAACCGGCTCGTAGTGGTCGAACTGCATCGTGTACTGGGCGCGGCCCTGCGACATCGAACGCAGATTGTCGACGTATTTGAACATGTTGGCCAAAGGCACCATCGCATTGATGACGACGGCGACGCCGCGCGCTTCCTGACCCTGGATCTGGCCACGACGGCCGTTGAGGTCGCCGATGACGCCGCCGACGTAATCTTCCGGCGTCACGACCTCGACCTTCATGATCGGCTCCAGAAGCTGCACGCCGAGACGCGGAGCGGCTTCCTTGAAGCAGGCACGGGAGGCGATTTCGAACGCCAGCACCGAGGAGTCGACGTCGTGGAAGGCGCCATCGACCAGCGTGGCCTTGACACCGATCATCGGGAAGCCGGCGAACGGGCCGGAACCCATGACGCTGTTGATGCCCTTCTCGACGCCCGGGATGTATTCCTTCGGAACCGCACCGCCGACGATCTTGGACTCGAAAACGAACTCTTCGCTCTCGGTGTTCGGCTCGAAGATGATCTTGACGCGGGCGAACTGGCCGGTACCGCCGGTCTGCTTCTTGTGCGTGTAATCCTGCTCGTGCGTGCGGGTGATCGTCTCGCGATAGGCCACCTGCGGGGCACCGACATTGGCTTCGACCTTGAACTCGCGGCGCATGCGGTCGACGATGATGTCGAGATGCAGCTCGCCCATGCCGGCGATGATGGTCTGGCCGCTTTCCTCGTCGGTCTTGACGCGGAAGGACGGATCCTCAGCCGCCAGGCGATGCAGCGCGAGGCCCATCTTTTCCTGGTCATTCTTGGTCTTCGGCTCGATGGCGATCTGGATGACCGGATCGGGAAATTCCATGCGCTCCAGGATGACCGGATGCAGCGGATCGCAGAGCGTGTCGCCGGTGGTCGTGTCCTTGAGGCCAGCCAGGGCGACGATGTCGCCGGCATAGGCTTCCTCGATGTCGGCGCGCGAGTTCGCATGCATCTGCAGCATGCGGCCGATGCGCTCCTTCTTGCCCTTCACCGTGTTGTCGAGCGAGGTGCCCTTGGTGAGCTTGCCCGAATAGATGCGGGCAAAGGTCAGCGAGCCGACGAACGGGTCGTTCATGATCTTGAACGCCAGCATCGACAGCGGCTCGTTGTCATCGGCATGACGCTCGATCTCGGCGTCGGTCTTGGCATCGACACCCTTGATGGCCGGCACGTCGATCGGCGACGGCAGGTATTCGACAACGGCGTCGAGCAGCGGCTGCACGCCCTTGTTCTTGAAGGCCGAACCGCAGAACATCGGGAAGAACTTGACCGCGATGGTGCCCTTGCGGATCAGCGCGCGGATCTCGTCATTCGACGGCATCTTGCCTTCGAGGTAATTCTCGAGCGCGGTCTCGTCCATCTCGACGGCGGCTTCGATCATCTTCTCGCGGTACTGCTCGGCCTTGTCCTTGAGGTCGGCCGGGATCTCAACGACGTCCCAGGCAGCGCCAAGGGTCTCGTCACGCCAGACGAGCGCGTTCATCTCGACGAGGTCGACGACGCCCTTGAACTCGGTCTCGGCGCCGATCGGCAGCTGCATGACGACGGCCTGCGCGCCGAGGCGCGAACCGATCATTTCCTCGGAGCGGTAGAAGTCGGCGCCGATCTTGTCCATCTTGTTGCAGAAGATCATGCGCGGCACGTGGTACTTGTCGGCCTGGCGCCACACGGTCTCGGTCTGCGGCTCCACGCCGGCGTTGGCGTCGAGCAGCGCGATGGCACCGTCGAGCACGCGCAGCGAACGCTCGACTTCGATGGTGAAGTCGACGTGTCCGGGGGTGTCGATGATGTTGAAGCGGCGCATCTTGCCGTCGCGACCCTTCCAGAAGGTCGTGGTCGCGGCCGAAGTGATAGTGATGCCGCGCTCCTGCTCCTGCTCCATCCAATCCATGGTGGCAGCGCCGTCATGGACTTCGCCGATCTTGTGCGACTTGCCCGTATAATAGAGGACGCGCTCGGTCGTCGTCGTCTTGCCGGCGTCGATATGCGCCATGATACCGAAATTGCGGTAGTCTTCGATCTTGTATTCGCGGGCCATGGGAGGTGCCTCTCAGTCTCGTTCGCGCTTTACCAGCGGTAGTGCGCGAAGGCGCGGTTGGCTTCCGCCATCTTGTGGGTGTCTTCACGCTTCTTGACGGCCGTGCCGCGGTTGTTGGCCGCGTCCATCAGCTCGCCCGAGAGGCGGTCGACCATGGTGGTCTCGTTGCGGTTGCGCGCGGCGGCGATCAGCCAGCGGATGGCCAGCGCCTGACGACGCTCGGGGCGCACATCGACCGGAACCTGATAGGTGGCGCCGCCGACACGACGCGAGCGCACTTCCACATGCGGCGCGACATTGTCGAGCGCCTGATGGAAGACGGTGACCGGCTCCTGCTTGGTCTTGGCCTGGACCTGGTCCAGCGCGCCATAGACGATGGTCTCGGCAACCGACTTCTTGCCGTCATACATGACGGCGTTCATGAACTTGGTGACGATCAGATCGCCGAACTTGGGGTCCGGATTGATCTCACGCTTTTCTGCACTGTGACGACGGGACATGGGAAACCCTTACTTCGGACGCTTGGCGCCGTATTTCGAACGACGCTGCTTGCGGTTCTTCACACCCTGCGTGTCGAGCACGCCGCGGATGATGTGGTAGCGGACGCCCGGCAGATCCTTGACGCGACCGCCGCGGATCATGACCACCGAGTGTTCCTGCAGGTTGTGACCTTCGCCGGGGATGTAGCCGATCACTTCAAAACCGTTGGTCAGGCGAATCTTGGCCACCTTGCGCAGCGCCGAGTTCGGCTTCTTCGGCGTCGTGGTGTAGACGCGCGTGCAGACGCCCCGCTTCTGCGGGTTCTGCTGCATGGCCGGGACCTTGTTGCGCTTCACCGGCGCCAGGCGCGGCTTGCGGATCAGCTGGTTGACGGTAGGCATTAAACCCTCTTGTCTCTCAATTCCGTGTCTGCCCTGTCAGGGGGCCGCTCAAAGCGTCATTTCCATACGCAAATTCGGGCAACACACCGCGTCTCGCGGTCCTGCCCGAACAAATTGCAGAGGAAGCGGTAGCCGCTTCATGCGCGCCGGAAATGTCTTTTCGCTCGTAAAACGAACCCTGTTTGAGGCAAACTCCAAAGCGTGTCGCTTCGGACAGGAGAGCCTCACATCGGTTCTGACGTCGCGGCTTCTACTCGCAACCCCAGGGTCCGTCAACCCCGGCGGGGCAAATATTGCGCCCAACGCGAGGCTGAGCAGCCATGCGGAAAACGCATGTAATTTTCTTGCGTCTTTTTTCAAGAGCGAGGAAGAAAGTGACCGGCTTTGCGCTGTCCTGTGGCCCGGCTTCGTGCCAAAAGGCGGCTTGCATCGGACAATCTCGGGGAAAACGAGGAATCAGCCCGTGAACGACAATGAAGAACGGCCGGTCACGATCATCACCGGACGGGTCTGGAAGAAAAAAGGCGGCAAGCCTGAAGGCGTTCATGTGATGCTTGTGGCGCCCGACGATGATTCTGCCGTGCGCCGCGCGCTCGAATCGCTTGCCGCCGAAGGTTACGCCGAGGCCGAGCTCGACCAGATCGGCGACATGGAGGGCGAGCCCGACGACGAGCCGCATCTGTCGGCCTATCAAGGCGCATTGGAGGGCGAGGTTTCGATCGTCACCTTTGAAGAGCCGATCTGAAAAGCGCGGCCAGCGTCATATTTGCCGGACTCGCCGGACAAACCTGCCCTGCCTAGACACACCTTTTCATTCCTTGGAGTTCCCATGACCAGCAATCCCATCAAGCTCGGCATCGTCGGCGTGGGAAAGATCGTCCGCGACCAGCACCTGCCGGCGGTCGCCAAGGACGGCAACTATCAACTGACAGCGGCGGCCAGCCGCCACGGCAAGGTGGACGGTATTGCGAATTATCCCAGCATCGAAGCGATGCTGGCGGCCGAGCCCAGCCTCGAGGCGGTCTCGCTCTGCATGCCGCCGCAGTTCCGTTACGACGCCGCGCGCACCGCGCTGGAAGCGAGGAAGCACGTGTTCCTCGAAAAGCCGCCGGGCGCCACGGTCAGCGAGGTCGAGCACCTCAAGGCGCTTGCCGAAAGGAACGGTGTCTCGCTCTTTGCCAGCTGGCATTCGCGCTACGCGCCGGCGGTGGAGGCCGCGCGCGCTTTCCTTGCGTCGGCCAGACTGACTTCGGCCGCCATCAACTGGAAGGAAGACGTGCGGCGCTGGCATCCGAACCAGGAATGGATCTGGGAGCCGGGCGGCTTCGGTGTGTTCGATCCCGGCATCAACGCGCTGTCGATCGCCACACACATCTTGCCTGCGATGTTCATCACCTCGGCCGTGCTCGATTTTCCCGAGAACCGCGCAGCACCGGTCGCGGCGCATGTCGGCTTCCGCACGTCGACCGGCTTGCCAGTGACGATGGAGCTCGACTGGCTGCAGACCGGCCCGCAAAGCTGGGACATCGTCGCCGAGACCGACAAGGGCAGGATGGTGCTGTCGGGCGGCGGCGCCAAGCTCGCCGTCGATGGGCGCATGATCCATGACGAGCCGGAGGCCGAATATCCGATGCTTTACAAGCGCTTCGCCGAGATTGTTCGCGCAGGAACGTCCGATGTCGACCTCGCGCCGCTGCAGCACGTCGCCGATGCGTTCATGCTGGGCAAGCGCAACGTGGTCGAGGCGTTCTTCGACTGAGGCGTCCTCATTCTACGATCGCGATGGTAAACCCGTCATAGCCCTTGGCGCCGACGGTCTGGATAGCGGTGCCGTCCAGCCGCTTCTCGCCGCCGATGAAAGAAAAAGCGGCGCGAGCGCCTTCGACATTGGCGTCGCCGCTGTTCTTTTTCACGACCGCGCCGTCGCGGATGACGTTGTCGCAGACGATGACCGTGCCTGAGCGCGAGAGTTTCATCGCCCAGTCGAGATAATTCGGGTTGTTCGGCTTGTCGGCGTCGATGAAGATCAAGTCGAACGGACCTGCATTTTCGCCTGCCAGCGCGGCAAGCGATTGCAGCGCTGGACCGACCCGCAGGTCGATCTTGTCTGAAACCCCTGCCCGCTCGAAGTTCGAACGCGCGACCTTGGCGTGGTGCGGATCGAGCTCCAGCGTCACCACCTTGCCGTCCGCCGGCAATCCCCTTGCCATCCAGATGGTCGAGTAGCCGCCTAGCGTGCCGACCTCCAGCACCTTCTTGGCGCCGCGAATACGCACCAGCAGCGATAGCAGTTTGCCCTGCGCGGCCGAGACGTCGATCGCCGGCAGGCCGTGGTCGCGGTTGGCCGCCAGCGTGGCATCCAGCACGGGGTCCGCTTCGAAAAGAGAGGAGACGATGTAGTCGTCGACAGTGGTCCAGGTTTTGCGGCTCATAACTCTTCCTCGTTGCATCAAGCCAAAATGCGAAAAGGGGCCGCGCGGGCCCCTTTTCTTGTTTTCTCATTTCATCGCGCTTACTGCGCGGCGTTGACCATGTCGGTCAGCATCGGCTCGGCGACCTCGACACCGGAGGCCTTGCGGCGCTCGTCGATGATGAGCTCGTCGCGCGAGGTGGCGATGCGCCTTATCTGGCTCATCGTGCCGCCCGTGCCGGCCGGGATCAGACGGCCGACGATGACATTTTCCTTCAGGCCCTGCAGCATGTCGGTCTTGCCGGCAACCGCAGCCTCGGTGAGCACCCTGGTCGTCTCCTGGAAGGAGGCGGCCGAGATGAAGGACGGCGTCTGCAGCGAGGCCTTGGTGATGCCAAGCAGCACCGGCTGACCTTCGGCCGGCTTCTTGCCGTCCTCGATCAGGCGCTCGTTGACCTCCTCCAGCTCGATCACATCGACGTGGTCGCCCGGGATGTAGGTCGAATCGCCCTGCGTGGTGATCTCGACCTTCTGCAGCATCTGGCGAACGATCACCTCGATGTGCTTGTCGTTGATCGACACGCCCTGCAGACGGTAGACCTCCTGGATCTCGTTGACGAGATAGGAGGCAAGCGCCTCCACGCCCTTGATCGCCAGGATGTCGTGCGGCGCCGGATTGCCGTCGAGGATGTAGTCGCCCTTCTCGATGACGTCGCCGTCCTGGAGATGGAACGGCTTGCCCTTCGGGATCAGGTACTCCACCGGCTCGAGCGTCGAGTCATGCGGCTCGATGATGATGCGACGCTTGTTCTTGTAGTCGCGGCCGAAGCGGATCGTGCCATCGATCTCGGCGATGATGGCGTGATCCTTCGGACGGCGAGCCTCGAACAGTTCCGCAACGCGCGGCAGACCACCGGTGATGTCCTTGGTCTTGGCGCTTTCCATCGGGATACGCGCCAGCACGTCGCCAGGCTTCACATGTGCGCCCGGCTCGACCGAGAGGATGGCCTCGACCGAGAGCAGGAAGCGTGCATCGCCGCCCTTCGACAGCTTGCCGACCTTGCCCTTGGCGTCCTGGATGGCGATCGCGGGCTTCAGGTCGTTGCCGCGCGGCGTCGAACGCCAGTCGATGACCTCGCGCTTGGTGATGCCGGTCGACTCGTCGGCCGTTTCCTGCACGGAGATGCCGTCGACCAGATCCTCGAACGCCACCCTGCCCTCGATTTCGGTGAGGATCGGGCGGGTATAGGGATCCCACTCGGCGATACGCTGGCCGCGCTTCACCTTGTCGCCATCGTCCACGAAAATACGCGAACCATAGGCGACGCGGTGCGTGGCGCGCTCCTTGCCGGTCTCATCGAGGATGAGCACCGCCATGTTGCGGCCCATGACCATCTGCTGGCCTTCCGAGTTGCGGACCACGTTGCGGTTGCGGATCTGCACCTTGCCCTCATAGGAGGCTTCAAGGAACGAAGAATCCACCACCTGCGCCGTGCCGCCCATGTGGAAGGTACGCATGGTGAGCTGGGTGCCCGGCTCGCCGATCGACTGCGCGGCGATGACGCCGACGGCCTCGCCCTGGTTGACGGGGGTACCGCGGGCCAGGTCGCGACCGTAGCAGACCGCGCACACACCGGTCCTGACCTCGCAGGTCAGCGCCGAACGGATGCGGACCGACTGCACGCCGGCCTTCTCGATCTGCTCCACATCGCGCTCGTCCATCAACGTTCCGGCCTTGACCAGCAGGTCGCCGGTGACCGGATGATTGATGTCGTCGAGCGAAGTGCGGCCCAGCACGCGCTGGCCGACCGAGGCAACGATCTGACCGGCATCGACGATCGGCTGCATGGTGAGGCCCTTGTCGGTGCCGCAATCCACGGAGTTGACGATGCAGTCCTGCGCCACGTCGACGAGGCGGCGGGTGAGGTAACCCGAGTTCGCCGTCTTCAAGGCGGTGTCGGCCAGACCCTTGCGGGCGCCGTGGGTCGAGTTGAAATACTCGAGCACGGTGAGGCCTTCCTTGAAGTTCGAGATGATCGGCGTCTCGATGATCTCACCCGAGGGCTTGGCCATCAGGCCACGCATGCCGGCGAGCTGACGCATCTGGGTGGGCGAACCGCGCGCACCCGAATGCGACATCATGTAGATCGAGTTCATCGGCTTCTGACGGCCGTTGTCCTCGAACTCCACCGCCTTGATGCGCGCCATCATCTCGTCGGCGACCTTTTCCGAGCACTTGGCCCAGGCGTCGACGACCTTGTTGTACTTCTCGCCCTGCGTGATCAGGCCGTCATTGTACTGCTGCTCGTATTCCTTGGCCAAAGCCTCGGTGTCGGAAACCAGCTTCAGCTTGGTGTCCGGGATCAGCATGTCGTCCTTGCCGAACGAAATGCCGGCACGGCAGGCGTGCGCAAAGCCGAGCGCCATGATGCGGTCGCAGAAGATGACCGTCTCCTTCTGACCGCAGTGGCGGTAAACGGTGTCGATCATCTTGGAGATGTTCTTCTTGGTCATCTCCTGGTTGGCGGTCTCATACGGCACGTTGACGTTCTTCGGCAGAAGCTCGCCGATGATCATGCGGCCAGGCGTGGTGTCGTAGATCTTCGACACGACGTTGCCTTCCGCGTCGACGCTGCGGAAGCGGCCCTTGATCTTGGCGTGCAGCGTCACGGCCTTGGTCTCCAGCGCATGCTGGAGCTCGCCCATGTCGGCAAACATCATGCCTTCGCCCGGCTCGTTCTGGTTGACGATCGAGAGATAGTAGAGACCGAGAACCATGTCCTGCGACGGCACGATGATCGGCGCGCCGGAGGCCGGGTGCAGGATGTTGTTGGTCGACATCATCAGCACGCGGGCTTCAAGCTGCGCTTCCAGGGACAGCGGCACGTGGACCGCCATCTGGTCGCCGTCGAAGTCGGCGTTGAAGGCGGTGCAGACCAGCGGGTGCAGCTGAATCGCCTTGCCTTCGATCAAGATCGGCTCGAACGCCTGAATGCCGAGGCGGTGCAGCGTCGGCGCCCGGTTCAAGAGCACCGGATGCTCGCGGATGACCTCGTCGAGGATATCCCAAACCTCCGGACGCTCCTTCTCGACCAGCTTCTTCGCCTGCTTGACGGTCGAGGAGAAACCCTTGGCGTCGAGGCGGGCGTAGATGAAGGGCTTGAAGAGCTCCAGCGCCATCTTCTTCGGCAGGCCGCACTGATGCAGCTTGAGCTCCGGACCGGTCACGATGACCGAGCGGCCGGAATAGTCGACGCGCTTGCCGAGCAGGTTCTGGCGGAACCGGCCCTGCTTGCCCTTCAGCATGTCGGACAGCGACTTCAGCGGACGCTTGTTGGCGCCGGTGATGACGCGGCCGCGACGGCCGTTGTCGAACAGCGCATCGACGGCTTCCTGCAGCATGCGCTTTTCGTTGCGCACGATGATGCCGGGCGCGCGCAGCTCGATCAGCCGCTTCAGGCGGTTGTTGCGGTTGATGACGCGGCGGTAGAGGTCGTTGAGGTCCGACGTGGCGAAGCGGCCGCCGTCCAGCGGGACAAGCGGGCGCAGGTCCGGCGGGATCACCGGAACCACCTTCATGATCATCCATTCCGGACGGTTGCCGGATTCCATGAAGTTCTCGACGACCTTGAGCCGCTTCAGGTATTTCTTCTGCTTGAGCTCGGACGTGGTCGAGGCCAGCTCCGAACGCAGATCGCCGGCAATCTTCTCCAGGTCCATGCCGGCCAGAAGGTCATGAATGGCCTCGGCGCCGATCATGGCGGTGAAAGAGTCCTCGCCGTACTCGTCGACGGCAATCATGTACTCTTCCTCGCTGAGGAGCTGGTTCTCCTTCAGCGCGGTGAGGCCCGGCTCGGTGACAATGTAGTTCTCGAAGTAGAGCACGCGCTCGATGTCCTTGAGCGTCATGTCGAGCAGCGTGCCGATGCGCGACGGCAGCGACTTCAGGAACCAGATATGGGCGACGGGCGCGGCGAGCTCGATATGGCCCATGCGTTCGCGGCGAACGCGCGACAGCGTGACTTCGACGCCGCACTTTTCGCAGATGACGCCCTTGTACTTCATGCGCTTGTACTTGCCGCACAGGCACTCATAGTCCTTGATCGGACCAAAAATGCGCGCGCAGAACAGGCCGTCACGCTCCGGCTTGAAGGTGCGGTAGTTGATGGTCTCCGGCTTCTTGATCTCGCCGAACGACCAGGACAGAATCTTCTCTGGGCTGGCAAGCGAGATCCGGATGGAATCGAACACCTGCGCAGGCGCCTGCGGGTTGAAGAGATTCATGACCTCTTGGTTCATGCCGTTCTCCTTTTCGGGGTCCTCGATAACCCCTTGCATCGATCGCGGACGAAATGTCCGCAGACTGGCCGGTCGAACCGGCCGAAGACTTCTTGGTTGAGCATGGTGTCGGCCGAAAACCGGTGACCGCTTCTCGGGATCATGCTCAGGGCGCGCCGCGCTTAGAACGCGGCGCGCGCCAATGCCTTACTCGGCTGCGTCGGGCAGACGCGTCGGGGTCTCTTCGACCTGGGTGTTCTCCAGCTCCACATTGAGGCCGAGCGAGCGCATTTCCTTGACGAGAACGTTGAAGCTCTCGGGGATGCCCGCCTCGAACGTGTCGTCGCCGCGCACGATCGCCTCGTAGACCTTGGTGCGGCCGGCGACGTCGTCCGACTTCACCGTCAGCATTTCCTGCAGCGTGTAGGCCGCGCCGTAGGCTTCGAGCGCCCAGACTTCCATTTCGCCGAAGCGCTGACCGCCGAATTGCGCCTTGCCGCCCAGCGGCTGCTGGGTGACGAGCGAGTACGGACCGATCGAACGCGCGTGGATCTTGTCGTCCACCAGGTGATGCAGCTTGAGCATATAGATATAGCCCATCGTCACCTTGCGATCGAACGGCTCGCCGGTGCGGCCGTCATAGAGCTGCGACTGACCGCTGGTGTGCAGGCCAGCCTGCTCCAGCATGGTGTTGATGTCGGCCTCATGCGCGCCGTCGAACACCGGTGTCGCGATCGAAACGCCGCGGCGCATCTGCTCGCTCAGGCGAACGATGCTCTCGTCGTCATACTCGCGGATCGGCTCGTTGCGGTCGTTGGCCGGCATGAAGCTTTCCAGCGTCTTGCGCAGCGGCTTGATGTCGCCGCCACCCTTGTACGCGTCGATCAGCTCGCCGATCTTCCTGCCCATGCCGGCGCAGGCCCAGCCCAGATGCGTTTCCAGGATCTGGCCGACATTCATGCGGCTCGGCACACCCAGCGGGTTGAGCACGATATCGGCATGCGTGCCGTCCTCGAGGAAAGGCATGTCCTCGACCGGAACGATGCGCGACACGACACCCTTGTTGCCGTGACGACCGGCCATCTTGTCGCCCGGCTGCATCTTGCGCTTCACCGCCACAAAGACCTTGACCATCTTCATGACGCCCGGAGGCATTTCGTCGCCGCGCTGCACCTTCTCGACCTTGTCCATGAAGCGCTGCTCGAGCGCCTTCTTGGACTCGTCGTACTGGCCGCGCAGAGCCTCGAGCTCGCCCTGGAGCTTCTCGTTCTCCACGGCGAACTGCCACCACTGCGAACGCGGATACTCGTCGAGCGTGTCCTTCGACAGCTTCGAGCCCTTCTTGAAGCCCTTCGGTCCGGCGATCGCCTCCTTGCCGACCAGCACGTCGGAAAGACGCGCATAGACGTTGCGGTCGAGGATCGCCTGTTCGTCGTCGCGGTCCTTGGCCAGACGCTCGATCTCCTCGCGCTCGATCGCCATCGCGCGCTCGTCCTTCTCCACGCCGTGGCGGTTGAAGACGCGCACTTCGACGACCGTGCCGAAGGTGCCCGGAGGCATGCGCATGGAGGTGTCGCGAACGTCCGAGGCCTTTTCACCGAAGATGGCGCGCAGGAGCTTTTCTTCCGGCGTCATCGGGCTTTCGCCCTTCGGCGTGATCTTGCCGACCAGGATGTCGCCCGGCTGCACTTCGGCACCGATATAGACGATGCCGGCCTCGTCGAGGTTCTTCAGCGCCTCTTCCGAAACGTTCGGAATGTCGCGCGTGATTTCCTCCGGCCCGAGCTTGGTGTCGCGCGCCATGACCTCGAACTCCTCGATGTGGATCGAGGTGAAGACGTCGTCGGCCACGATGCGCTCGGAGAGCAGGATCGAGTCCTCGTAGTTGTAGCCGTTCCACGGCATGAACGCGACCAGCACGTTGCGGCCGAGCGCCAGATCGCCGAGCTCGGTCGACGGACCGTCGGCAATGATGTCGCCCTTGTTGACGCGGTCGCCCATGCGCACCAGCGGACGCTGGTTGATGCAGGTGTTCTGGTTCGAACGCTGGAACTTCATCAGCCGGTAGATATCGACGCCGGACTTGCCGGGATCGAGATCTTCCGTGGCGCGGATGACGATACGGGTGGCGTCCACCTGGTCGACCACGCCGCCGCGGCGGGCGCCGATGGCAGCGCCCGAGTCACGGGCGACGACCGGCTCCATGCCGGTGCCGACGAACGGCGCTTCGGCGCGCACCAGCGGCACGGCCTGACGCTGCATGTTCGAGCCCATCAGCGCGCGGTTGGCGTCGTCGTTCTCGAGGAACGGGATGAGCGCCGCAGCGACGGACACCATCTGCTTCGGCGAGACGTCCATCAGGTCGACGTTCTCGCGCGGCGCCATCATCACTTCGCCGGCATTACGGCAAATCACGAACTCGTCGACAAAACTGCCGTTCTTGTCGAGCTCGGCGTTGGCCTGCGCGACATAGTGCTTGGCCTCTTCCATCGCCGACAGGTAGACAACCTCGTTGGTCAGCTTGCCGCCCACGATCTTGCGGTACGGGCTTTCGATGAAGCCGTACTTGTTGACGCGCGCGAAAGTGGCCAAAGAGTTGATCAGACCGATATTCGGGCCTTCCGGCGTCTCGATCGGGCAGATGCGGCCGTAATGCGTCGGATGCACGTCGCGCACCTCGAAGCCGGCGCGCTCGCGGGTCAGACCGCCCGGTCCAAGCGCCGACAGGCGACGCTTGTGGGTGATCTCCGAGAGCGGGTTGGTCTGGTCCATGAACTGCGACAGCTGCGAGGAACCGAAGAACTCGCGCACGGCGGCGGCCGCCGGCTTGGCGTTGATCAGGTCCTGCGGCATGACCGTGTCGATCTCGATCGAGGACATGCGTTCCTTGATCGCGCGCTCCATGCGCAGCAGGCCGACGCGGTACTGGTTCTCCATCAACTCGCCGACCGAACGCACGCGGCGGTTGCCGAGATTGTCGATGTCGTCGATCTCGCCCTTGCCGTCACGCAGCTCGACAAGCGTCTTGACCACGGCCAGGATGTCTTCCTTGCGCAGGACGCGCACGGTGTCCTCAGCCTTGAGCTCGAGGCGCATGTTCATCTTGACGCGGCCTACGGCCGACAGATCGTAGCGCTCGCTGTCGAAGAACAGCGAGTTGAACATGGCTTCGGCGGTCTCGAGCGTCGGCGGCTCGCCCGGGCGCATGACACGGTAGATGTCGAATAGTGCGTCCTGGCGGCTCTCATTCTTGTCGACGTTGAGCGTGTTGCGGATGTAGGCGCCGACATTGACGTGGTCGATGTCCAGGATCTGGATCTCGTCCTCGCCGGTGCTGAGCAGCACCTTCAGCGTCTTGTCGTCGATCTCGTCGCCGGCTTCGAGGAAGATCTCGCCGGTGCCGTAGTTGACGATGTCCTCGGCAAGGTAGTTGCCAAGCAGGTCCTCGTCGGTCGCCTTGATGGCCTTGAGACCCTTCTCGCCGAGCTGACGTGCCTGGCGGGCGGTGATCTTCTTGCCTTGCTCGACCACGATCTCGCCGGTATCGGCGTCGACCAGGTCGCCGACGGCCTTGAGGCCGCGGAAACGCTCGACGTTGAACGGAATCCGCCAGTGGTCGCCGGCGCGCTTATAGGTGATCTTGTTGTAGAAGGTCGACAGGATCTCCTCGCCGTCCATGCCGAGCGCCATCAGCAGCGACGTCACCGGAATCTTGCGGCGGCGGTCGATGCGGGCGTGCACGACATCCTTGGAGTCGAACTCGATGTCGAGCCACGAACCGCGATAGGGAATGACGCGCGCGGCAAACAGAAGCTTGCCCGACGAGTGCGACTTGCCCTTGTCATGGTCGAAGAAGACGCCCGGCGAACGGTGCATCTGCGAGACGATGACGCGCTCGGTGCCGTTGACGATGAAGGTGCCGTTCGACGTCATGAGCGGCATGTCGCCCATGTAGACGTCCTGCTCCTTGATGTCCTTGATCGACTTGGCGCCGGTATCCTCGTCGATATCGAACACGATGAGGCGCAGCGTCACCTTCAGCGGCGCCGCATAGGTCAGGTCGCGCTGACGGCACTCGTCAACGTCGAATTTCGGTGCCTCGAACTCGTACTTCACGAACTCCAGCATCGAGGAGCCGGAAAAGTCGGAGATCGGGAAGACCGACTTGAAAACGGCCTGCAGTCCTTCGTCCGGACGGCCGCCCTTGGGCTCGTCCACCATCAGGAACTGGTCATAGGATGCCTTCTGGACCTCAATGAGGTTCGGCATCTCCGCAACTTCCGGGATCTTTCCGAAGAACTTGCGTACGCGTCTGCGGCCATTGAAAGTCTGGGTCTGGGCCATCGTCGCTCCTTAGCTATAAACTCGGGACGAACCTCGCCGCGGCTCGCCTTGCACCAACGGGCTGCCTCGGCGGCTGCCCCTATCTGTTTTTCCGGCCGCCCCTGCCAATTTCTTGGGCCAATCGCTTGGCGGCTACCGGCTAAAACGGGAGAAAACCCGTTTCCGGAGGGCCGCTTTTCGGCCCTCAGGAAAGAGGTTTTCAAACGTCTCGCGTGACAGAACCCTCCCTCAGTCCAAGGGAGGGGGCGGACGGCGCGAGACCGTCCGCCCTCGCCTAACAGGCTTACTTCAGCTCGACCTTGGCGCCAGCCGCTTCCAGCTGAGCCTTGAACTTGTCGGCGTCGGCCTTGGAAACGCCTTCCTTGACCGGCTTCGGAGCCGCTTCGACCAGGTCCTTGGCTTCCTTGAGGCCAAGGCCGGTGATGGCGCGGACTTCCTTGATGACGTTGATCTTCTGGGCGCCGGCATCGGCGAGAACGAGGTCGAATTCCGTCTTCTCTTCAGCCGGAGCAGCGGCAGCGGCACCAGCGCCGCCGGCAGCGGCAACCGCCACCGGAGCGGCGGCCGAAACGCCCCACTTCTCTTCCAGGAGCTTCGACAGCTCGGCCGCCTCGAGGACGGTCAGCTTCGAAAGGTCGTCTACGATCTTTGCAAGATCAGCCATTTTTGTATTCCTTCACTAGGTTCGAACGTGTGTTGTTGACAGCGAGGAACGGCCTCATGCCGCCTCGTCCTTCCGGGCGTAAGCGCCGATGACACGCGCGACCGAAGCCGCGGGCGCATTGACGATCTGGGCGATCCGGGTAGCCGGCGTGGCGATCATGCCAACCAGCTTGGCGCGCAGCTCGTCGAGCGACGGTAGTGTGGCGAGTGCCTTCACACCGTCGGCGTCGAGCGAGGTCGCACCCATCGCGCCACCGAGAATGATCAACTTGTCATTCCCCTTGGCGAAATCGGACGCGACCTTCGGCGCCGCAATCGGATCCTCCGAATAAGCGACCAGCGTCTGTCCCTTGAACAGATCGATGATCGATGCGGAGTCCGTGCCCTGAAGAGCGATCTTGGCGAGACGGTTCTTCGCGACTTTGACGGTGCCACCGGCGGCGCGCATCTTCGACCGAAGGTCGTTCATTTGCGCGACGGTGATACCGGCGTAGTGGGCCACGACGACTGAACCAGCGCTTGAAAACGCATCATTCAGGCCCGTGACGAGTTCGCGTTTTTCCGCTCTGTCCACTGCCTATCTCCAGTTGACCCCTGCCCCATTGACGAGGTCAGGCGTCGGTTGCCTTTTGCCGGCCGGGCCATCCAGTAACGGATCGCCCGAACGACGCTCGAGGATCCTGCCCCCTTTCGCCACACCAGCCGGCACGCCGGATAGTGCGCAGACAAAAGGCAAACACGGTTCGAACCTTTCATTGGAGCTTGGCTCCTTTGTCGGGTCTTCACCCGTCTCATGCAGGCCCAATCGAATTAAGGCTTTTGGGCCGCCTGCAATCTCGGACAGGATATCCGGAAACCTTTCGGCTTCCGGGTACCGGGCCGCCGACGGATCGGCGGTCCGGAATTCTTTCTTGCTGGAGCATGTTCCCGCTTTTCGGGATCATGCCCTAGCGATCGGCCTTACCCGATCGGCCGACACTTACGACGCGGCGAGCGTCGCGATGTCGAGCTTGAGGCCAGGGCCCATCGTCGAGGTGACCGACACCTTCTTGACGTAGTTGCCCTTGGCGCCCGCGGGCTTGGCCTTGGTCACCGCGTCGGCGAAGGCGCGGACATTCTCTTCCAGCGCCTTGACGTCGAAAGAGACCTTGCCGACGCCGGCCTGGACGATGCCGGCCTTCTCGACGCGGAACTCGACGGCGCCGCCTTTCGAAGCCTTGACGGCCGCGGCCACATCGGTGGTCACAGTGCCGACCTTCGGGTTCGGCATCATGCCGCGCGGGCCGAGAACCTTACCCAGACGACCGACCAGCGGCATCATGTCCGGCGTGGCGATGCAGCGATCGAAATCGATCGTGCCCTTCTGGACGATGTCGACAAGGTCCTCGGCGCCGACGATATCGGCGCCGGCGGCCTTGGCTTCCTCGGCCTTGTCGCCACGCGCAAACACGGCGACACGCACCGAGCGGCCGGTGCCGTTCGGCAGGTTGACCACGCCGCGGACCATCTGGTCGGCATGGCGCGGATCGACGCCGAGGTTCATCGAGATCTCGACGGTCTCGTCGAACTTCACCTTGGACCGGTCCTTGAGCAGCTGCAGCGCCTCGTTGAGGGCGTAAGCCTTGTTCGGATCGATGCCTTCGCGGCTCTTGGCAACACGCTTTGCAATCTTTGCCATGATCTTAGCCCACCACTTCCAGGCCCATCGAGCGGGCGGAGCCCTCGACCATGCGCATGGCCGCCTCGACGTCGTTTGCGTTCAGGTCCTTCATCTTCTGCTCGGCGATCGCGCGCACCTTGTCGCGGCTGATCGTGCCGGCCTTGACCTTGCCCGGCTCCTTGGAGCCCGACTTCAGGTTGGCTGCCTTCTTCAGGAAGTAGCTCACCGGCGGCGTCTTCATGACGAAGGTGAACGACTTGTCCTGGTAGTAGGTGATGACGACCGGGATCGGCGATCCCTTCTCTAGCTCCTGGGTCTGTGCGTTGAACGCCTTGCAGAATTCCATGATGTTGATGCCGCGCTGACCAAGCGCCGGGCCGATCGGGGGCGACGGCGTAGCCGAGCCCGCGGCAACCTGGAGCTTGAGCTGGCCTGCAACTTTCTTAGCCATCTCTATTCCTGCCTTTTCTCATGCCGGCCCCGTTACCCGGGAAACGCGGCGGTTGCAGTCTGGTGGTGCGGTTCCGACGGCCGGCTATGCCGCCTTCGCCTCCCACCCGTTCATGCGGCGTCTGTTCACGCCGCCTCCCGACGCCTTGCGGCGCGGTATCCCGACGCCCTTCGGGCGCGGGTATGCGGATCAGCCCTTTTCGACCTGCCCGAATTCCAGATCGACGGGCACGGCGCGCCCGAAGATCGAAACTTCCACCTTGAGGCGAGCCCGCTCCTCATCCACCTCCTGGACGACGCCGTTGAACGACGCGAACGGACCGTCCGAAACGCGGATCGCCTCGCCGATCTCGAAGGTGACCGAAGGCTTCGGCCGCTCGACGCCTTCCTGGACCTGGTTCAGGATGCGCTGCGCCTCGGTCTCGGTGATCGGCACGGGCTTGGAGTCGCCCAGGAAGCCGGTGACCTTCGGCGTGTTCTTGACCAGCGAGAACACGGCGTCGGTCAGATTGGCCTTCAAGAGCACGTAGCCCGGGAAGAACTTGCGCTCGGCATCGACCTTGCGGCCGCGACGGATCTCGACGACCTTCTCGGTCGGGACCACGATCTGCTCAATGTCCCCGGACAAGCCCTTCTGCTTGGCCTTGTTCTCGATGTCCTCGGCGACCTTCTTCTCGAAGTTCGAATAGGCGTGGACGATATACCACCGCGCAGTCATTTCACGACCTCTCCGTAATCCGCCGAATTAATGCCCGAGACCCAGGATCCACTCGATCGCATAGCCCATCAGAATATCGGCAGCGAAGAAGAACAGCATCGCGATCACCGCGAATATCAGGACCATCACGGTCGAGATCATGGTTTCGCGCCGCGAAGGCCATGTCACCTTGGCCGTCTCCGCGCGAACCTGCTGGAGAAAGGTGAAGGGATTAGTGGTTTTCGAAGCCATGCGCCGCCTGTTTTCGAGACCCATTGGCCGGGCCTCCTGGATGATCCCGCTGACCGGGACGTGCCGCCTGGGCTCCATGCGGCGCGAATCAGCACCGCTATTTCACCCACGCAAATCAGACGCGTAAAGCCGGCTTCCCAGCTCCACGCGTCGCGTGTCTGTCTTGTCTACATAAAACCGATTCTTAATCCACGCAAGTGGCAAGGGTCCGCTTTATGTCTCAACGCCGCCTCGGAACCATCCAGTCGTCCCGTCCCGGCTATACGGGGCTTATGCCCCAATTCCTGCCATATGGCAAGCCGTCCGCCGATTTTCAACCGCGGAGCGGCCGCTGCGGAGCCTTGAAGGCCTCGACATATGACGATTTCAGAGATTGAGCTTAGATCCAGGAGCGAGGAACCGGTCCGTAGGCTGGAGATCTTGACGGGTTCGGGTCGACGATGTGGCTACCGGAAGAGAAGGCGCGGTTCGTGGCGATACGCCGCCTCCTCAGCTCATTCGGCTAGTTCAAGACGTCCCTGAACTCGCTCCTCGATCGCCTTCAGGAAATCGTCGGACGTCGATGTCCATCCAAAGAGTATCTGCACGAGCGTGATCGAGGCTTCATGATTGCTCCTTGATGCGTCCCAGGCGATGGGCTCGCTGGTGCAATCCGTCAGCAGTGTGCAGTGGTAGTCCCTGAAGAAGGCATCCCGAATTGTCGATTCCACGCACACGCTGGTCGTGCATCCTGTCACGATGAGGTGTTTGATACCTGCGGTTTTCAGAACAGAATCGAGTTCGGTCTCGTAGAAACCGCTGAACCGCGTTTTGTAGACGACCACATCCCCTGCCTCTGGCTTGAGGTCGTTAACAATATCCGTTGCCCAGGTGTCGCGGATCAGAATCCGGCTCTCGCTGCCATCCGGGGCCGTGATGCTCTCACCGACCCCAAAGATCTGGAGATGTCGGAGACGATTGGGGGCGTCCGATGTTCCGAGGTCCGAGAGGTCGGAATGATACCCCATCTTCAGATAGATAACCGGCACTCTCAAACCGCGAGCGGCAGCTATTACTCTGGCCGTAGGGCCGACAGCCCGTTGAATCCCGGAGATATCGATTCCGGCTCTGTCGAACATTCCACCTTGCGAGCCGAAGTCATTCTGCATGTCCACGACGAGAACTGCGGCGTTAGCAAGATCAATCGAAATAGGTTGAGGCTTCGCGTCGATGACCAGGGGATGCATTTTTGTCCTCCCACCAGAAAGAGGTGCCGCTCTTTGCGCCCTTGGCTATCAAGACCCGCCACCTACGTTGCGTCAAGAAAGGGGAGAGTTACATCCCTGCTTGGCGGCCTAAGAACGGCGGTTGCAGTCAAGCGCTAGGGACGAAACCTTACATCGTTGGTCTTAAGGCGCAACGATTTTGCCACTCACAGGCCCGCGACACGGGCCGGCAGGTAGATGACCTCAAGGGCCGGCAGACGGGCGGAAGAAAAGGCTGATTTCGGCGATCGAGAGGGCGGTTGCCAGATGCCTGCCCTCTTGAAGGAATGGCACGGGCAGCAGGGCTCGAACCTACGACCTGCGGTTTTGGAGACCGCCGCTCTACCAACTGAGCTATGCCCGTGCATGCGCTTGTTCGGCGCAGGCGCTTCCTAAAAGCTTCCGTGCGCTCTGTAAAGAGCACTCTGCAGTGGTTTTGAAACCCTTTGCCGGAAATCTGGATTCCATTACCGCCGGCGACCGATCGCGCTCGCCAAACAACCCCCGCGCCTACGACTTGCCGGCCGGCGGCTTGTAAGGCCCGCCCGGCACGCCCCAGCCCCAGGCGGGCATCGGCTCGGTCTCGGGATCGCAGGTCTCGCCCAGATTCGAGTTCATCTTCGCCAGCCGCGATCCCCACTCGACATAACCCATGAAGGCCGAGCGGAACTCGGGGTCATCGGGCAGGCCGACCTCATCCGCCGCGTCGGCAAGGAGACTGATCCAGCGGCGGCGCTGCTCCTCGGTCAGATGCTTGCCGAGATGATGCATCACCATCTCGCGATGGCCGCCATGCTTCTCGCTGTAGGTTTTCGGGCCGCCGAAGACCTCGCCAATGAAGGCGGCGACATGCGCCGGGTGATCCGGCGACATCATCCTAAACACCGGACTGACGACCGGATCCGCCGCCACCTTGTCATAAAAGGTTCGTGTCAGCCGGTTCAGCGCCTCGCTGCCGCCGGCCCATTCGTACAAAGTCGGGATGTCCTCGCTCATCGCCGCTCCTCCCTGCGCATACAGCAAGATAGCGGCAGCGCCCTGCCCCGCTCAACCTGTCTCGATGGCCAGTGCGCAGCTAGAGCATGATCCGAACCGAAGGTCAGCGAATGCAAAAAGTGGAAACCGGTTTTCGGAGAAGATCATGCTCCAACAAAGAGTTAGATCAGGATGGCGATTCAACGAAACGTCATCCTGATCTACAGCTTCGCCGGCGCCTTCGCCTCGGCATCGGCGGACGGAAGAGCCCGGCAATTGTCCGGCCTGGGTGCGGATCTGCAAATGGTGGCGCCCGTCAGCGCGTCCACCGATTGCGGTCCGGTCGTCAGCCCGAATGTCTTCAGTTCGTCCCGGCTGAGTTCCCTGTGCTTTGCATATTCGGCCGACTGCATGGCGGCGAAAAAGCCCGAGCCGACCGCCATCTCGTCGAGATAGGCCCTGACCTTGTCTTCCATGCCCATGGAATGCACGAGGAAGTGCGCACCGGCGCCAACGAGGCGCCGGACGCCGCCGGCGACCATCACCGCGCAGGCGGCGTCGCATTCGGCGCCGGCATCTATGGTGAGCCCGGCATGGAGACCGTCGGCCGCGACGCACCCCACGGCGCCCGGATCGCAGTCGAGAAAATCCGTTCGGGCGACCGCGATATCCAAGCCGTGCTCGCGGATCAGCCTGCCCGCGGCGAGCGCAGCCTGCACATCTCCACCCGGCGAGTTGATTACGACCGGCAACCGGCGCTCACGGATTATATCGAGCAGTTGGCGCAGCTTGTCGGCCGTATCTGCGGCGATCGTGCCTTCCGCCGAAATCCATTCCGGACAATCGGGATTGCAGAGCGGGTTGCTGCCGCGAACAAGAACGAAACGCATCTGCTGTTCGTGGGCTTGCGGTGTCGGCGGCGGCGCCGGCGCCGGCGCTGTATAAGAAGGTCCGGCCTCTACTGCCGCGACCGCGACGGGCGCGCCGTTCGCGGGAATCTCGCGACAATTCGCCGGTGCCGGATGGCGCTGGCAAATGGTTCTCTCGGTCAGCAGATCGAGCGAATCGAGGCTGGTCACGAGCTTCATCTCCAGCATGTCATCGGGCTCGATCTGCCTGATGTCGCTGGCAGGTGTGGCCTTCATCACGCCCAGCACGCCCTGCTCGACGCCCATCTCCTTCAAATAGGCCGACAGCCGCTTCTCGATCGCCTTGCTCATCTCATAGGTCTTGTAGCTGCCGGCATTCTTGCGGCTGACGATCTTGGTGCCGATGATCTTCTTCTTGCCGTTCACAACCCGGTAGGTGGTGCGGTAGAGCAGTTTTTCGCGCTGGTAGGTGGTGGTGATCTGATGGACGCCGAGATAGGCCCATTCGCCGACGACGCGGTGGATGCCGCCGGCAAACATCAGCGGACAGGCCGAATTGCACATCGCGCCGCTGTCGTAAGCGACGCCGGAATAGGGCTGACCCTTGCCGTCATTGTCCCGGCAATTTTTCGTCCCCGGCGAGCAGCCGGAAAATTCCGTGATGCCGACCGCGATATCGAGCTTGTTCTTGCGGACCATGCGGCCAAGCTGCAGCGCGGCATCGACATTGCCGCCGGGAGAATTGACGACGATGGGCAATTGCCGCCCGCCGAGCGTCTTCAGCAGGCGTTTCAGTAGCGCCGGCGTGCCGGCCTCGATCGTGCCTTCGGCAGAAATCCATTCCGGGCAGTTCGGCTCGCAGCCCGGCGCGCTGCTGCGCACGACGACGAAACGCATGGTCGGACCATAGTCCGGCGGCTCTTCCTTTGCGCCGGCGCCGAAGGCGGCCAGCCCCATCGTGGCGGCCAATCCCAGCCGAAGCAGCCCGCGCCAACACCGCATGGTCTTTGAACGGAATGTGGAAACCACGTCTGGCAAGCCCCTCGCTGCAACCATACTAGTTGCGGCGCCGGTGGTTGCAACAGAATTGAAAAGGGCCTGGCAGCACTGCTTCAAACAAAAGGGCGGCCCGAAGACCGCCCTTTCCTTGTCGAACCGGCAAAAGCCGGATCGATTATTCCTTGATGGTGACGACGATGCCGGCACCGACGGTGCGGCCGCCTTCACGGATGGCGAAGCGCAGCTTCTCTTCCATCGC